>JAYVPE010000424.1:0-16871 GCA_043757575.1 Pirellula sp. | reverse complement strand
GCCGCACACTTGGATTCAAATCATCATGTGGAGATGCAAGCCAACCACTATTCCGGCATAATTTTCTTGCCCATGGTGACTCAGCAAATGGCCGAAATCATGTCCGAAAGTAGCCAATCGCTCCGCGATCACCGCTAGCTAAATCGCAAGTGCCAACGGCCAAGTCGTCATTAACTCGATGCGCTAACGTAATTGCACTCAGGCCTAACGGACAATCAGAAGTTCGGATTCGGTTCTCAGTAGAATGTGCTCATTATCAGCCGCAATGGTTGCGAACACAGCCCGACCCGTTTCAACTGATCCGAGGTTTTGAAATTCGCGCCTCGCCGCAAGGATATTCACAATCCCGTCTTGGGATACGTTGATCAGCTTGTTACCTAACACAACCGGAGAACTCGAATAATTTCCACCGATTCGATTGCTCCAAAGCGTATTACCAGTCGCCAATTCGATGCAAGTCACTATCCCACTTTTATCGCTCCACAAAAACAACAATCCGTCGACGGAAACTGGAGTTGGAACATACGGCGATAAGGATGGTTTGATGTCAATAGAAAGTTCTTTCTTTGAGTCGATATTATAGGCGACTAAGCGATTGTCTCCGCCACCGCCATTACCCTGCGTTCCAATAAGAATGTTTCCGAGCAGGAGAGACGATGCGCAGACTCGCAGCTTAAAACAATCATGCGACCACATCAAGGAACCATTATTCACATCCAATGCAAACATACCTTGCCCGGTGGTGCTACAAAGCAACTCGGTTTGCGATCCAACTCTTCGAACGCACGGCACACCATAGCAAACTGTCTTTGTCGGCAAGGCTGTTTGCCAAACCGTTTTGCCCGACTTGCAGTCCATCGCGATCATACTATCTTCGCCAGGCTCGACTCCCACTGGCAGTTCCAAAGCGTCTTGAGAGTTGAGCAAAATGAGTTTACCGTCCACCAAGATCGGGGAAGTTCCAAACCCATGTGAGGAAACATAGCGTCCGAGATTTCGAGTCCAAACCTCGTCCCCGGAATGCGTAAGAGCTTTGACGACAACATTGTCTGGATCAGCCCAAGCAACGTAAACGCGTTCTCCATCGGTACAAGGAGTGGACGATGCGTAGGAACTGAACTTATGCAACTTATGTGTCACTGATGGATAGGACTTGGTCCACGCGATCGCATTTTTTGCGACG
The DNA here is from genome assembly GCA_043757575.1 of Pirellula sp. Lineage (GTDB taxonomy): Bacteria > Planctomycetota > Planctomycetia > Pirellulales > Pirellulaceae > JBKCUI01. The sequence goes on along the minus strand of JAYVPE010000424.1, from coordinate 15,688 downwards.
TCGACAGCCACGACGTGCCGTGTTGCGTCTTCGGAATCTGCTGAAAGCAAAAATGCTAGACCACCAGACAAGACCGGCGAACCGTGACCGCTACCTGGTAAGGCAATCGACTTGACTTGAGACTCAATCCATGGAATTTGGACTTGGCATTTCGCCAGGACCCCCATCCCATTCTCTCCGCGAAATCGGTCCCATTTCACGTCGGTCGATGCTGGATCTGCGGCGTGAATAACACAAGGAAGCGCTAGCGAGAAAAGGACTGAAGATAATAAAAATAGTTTTTTACTGACGCGAAGATATCTGTTCATGAGAGCGCGAGGGTTGGGGGAAAGGTGGGCAACGGAAGTTTTCCATTGTAACAACAACCTCACCGCGCGGGCCACAATCATTTACGATTGGCTGGCGGTCCAGTCTTTGCAGCCGAGTTGATTGGCAGGTTAGAACTCGATTTGCTCAGGATTTCATTAGTCCTGGCTTGGTAGAGAGCTACCGCTCGGGTCGCATGCCCGCGAGGCCCGATTGGCCATTTGTAGTCGCGTTGGTCATAGATTCTGGAAAGCAGAAAGTCGATCGCCTTGCCTACTCGTGGGTTCTTGATTTCTTCGTCTGCCATCGTGTACATTAGCCATTCTAACATATGACCGGAGGTCTGAACTTTGCGCTCATCCTTCGCTTCGTTACCGCGTCCTTCGTACCAGTTCGTGCTGAAACTGCCGTCCGGGTTTTGCATCTGCCAAGTATATTCAACGTAGTCGCGTACGAACTTTGCCGCTCTCGCATATTGACCGTTAATCGGTTGACCTTGAAGTTGCCGTTGCCGAACCGAAAAGGAAAATCCCATAAGGCGATGTACACCGCCACAGGCCGCTCCGATAATGGGTTGAGCCATTTCTTCTTGAATTAGTTTTTGGATACTCCATTGTTTTCCGTCATTGGCTCGCCACTGTTTATTCGAATCCAAGTAGTAAGATAACCCAATTAGCTTGAAGGTTAGCTCCGATTTTTCTTTACAGGTAGCCATCTCGTACCGAACCAAGTCCTCGACAGTAAATTGCGACGAGCCAATTTGAATCGGGTAGTTCAGCGGTACATTGGATTGCGCTAGGATTGCTAAAAACTGACCTTCGTGCCCTTGTACTCCGTCACCAACATTGGGCGTGAATCCCTTGCCCTTGGGCGTGAACATGCGCTGCGTTCGGCAAGTGCCATTGTGGCACATCCAACCGATCGCATTGACACGCCCCTGAGCGTGAATCATTTCATAGTCAGCGCCGAAAGCTAACACCGCATGCATCACCGCCCAAGGGGAACGGACGGACGTGGATTCCGGATTGTCGAGGTAGTGTGTGAGGCATGCATCCGTTCGCTGCAGTCGCTTTGCAAGAATAGGGTCCAAAGGTCTGCTTTGTACAATGGGCGCGACTTTTATTCCTTCGTTCGTTGGGTCATCAACGGGTACTTCACGGCGGTGTGCACCCGGTTTCGATGCCAGAAGTGCATCAACGCCTTGTTGATCTCGACCACTTCCACCACTGCGTGAATCCAGTTGGGGCTCTTCCTGTTCGCGTTGTGAATCCGGATCGCGATTCACGGGCTGCTTGGGGCCAGCATGATTTTTTGAAACAGGTTCTGTTACTTCTGATTCCTTTTCGAAAGGAATGCGGACCGTGCGTGGTGCTGGCTTTCGTGGTGCCTCTATCATTCGCGGAGGTTCACTCGTTCCAGCGTCGGCATAGGCTAGGCTTTCGACCAGTGCTTCCTTCGGTTCTGTCGGCATTTCTTCAACAGTTTCATCTACGAATAGGTTGCTCGTTGGACCAGCCATCCACCAGAAAAACGGCGTGACGTGTGACATGCTTGCCGTCGCGATCTTCAGCGCGAGGGGCGAGAAAGGTTCTAATTCTTCCATGTTTTCCGCTGCAAACCGAGGTGTGTCAGAATCCGTGGAAGTTGCCAGGTAGGTATGCGCAGATCCAATAACGAACAGGCTATCCGCTTTAGGAGCAGACTCACTTGGGCCAAACTCTGTTCTATTCCAATCAATGACCGGCGGTTGAGCTGGGTTCTCCGGAGGTGCCGATCGTTTTAAAGAATCTTGTGGATCGCCTAGTCGAAGTCGGTTAGGCTTGCTTTGCAGCTCTGCAGCCTGCTGGCCAAGAGCCCAGTTTCCATCAAAAGACAGCATTGCAAATGCAAGCACAATGAAACGGGCAATACCATGTCGATGAAACCGCAACCGCATAGTTCCTTGGCACCAATCTTACGCGAATCATTTTCAAAGTTACGATCACCCAGACTCTTTATCGGCGTAACTACCATGTCCGATATAGTCATAAAAAGCGAAAATCTCATGCGTGATTTCTACCGGATCAATCCATTACCTTGTGAATGGCAAGTACGGCTGTACCGCTTCGTAGAAAGTGGTCGCTTTTGGCTCTACGTTTTCGCCGTTGAGATAACGTTTCCACAGGGTAATGTCCCCTTTAAAATCTTTGCCGGTGAATTCGCGGAGAGCCAGCGACGCGTGATACTGCACGGCAGGCGAACGGTCCCCTAGCTGTTTCGCCAAGAACTGCTTTACGTCATCAGTTTTGTGCGGGCCGAGTGACTCCAAGGCGGCCAAGCGAACACTTTCGCTCTTGTCGGATGCCGCCATGGCTAACAAGGTTTGCGTTGTTTCGGGTGTAACTTGCTTACGCAGCGATTGAGAAACTGCCAATCGGACCTTATCATTTTTGTCCTGCGACAATTTTATGACGGCCTCGGTTGCGCCCTGCTGTTGCAAAACTTTCGATAGAGCGAGGACAGCCTCGCGTCGAATTTCTGGACTCGTTTCGGTCTGAACAACCGAGCTTATCGTGTTAACCCATTTTGCCTGTTCTTCCACTGACATCGTTGGGAATTGACGTCCAACGAGTCGCATCTCATCAACGCGTTGCGAGAAAACAGGTCCGCGTTCCCGGTCCTTTTTCCATTGGCTTTGAATGACAGGATTGAGTTTCTTCAGTTCATAAAGTGGTCCGTCGATGCATCCAACGACTGATGAAAGTGCAAATGGAATGAGGAAAAAACCCACTCGAGTTGAGGGTGTGACTTTTTGATTGTCGTCCACGGAATTCATCCCTGGGCCATTGAATGCGACTATACACATCGTGGACGATACCAAACTGATTGAATGTGCATCCAGATCAATTCCGTATGAATATCGGATAGCGCTTTGTCGCTGAAGAGGTTTGCGTCTAAAATCAAAGTGCAAATTCGCTTTGATTGCCAACGCTTATAAAAAGCCTCGCCAATGAATAATTCAAGAATGATTTCCTACCTTTGCCGTAAACGCCTTCATTCTGTTGTTTCTCTGTCGATGTCCATTGGCATCGTCCTCTGCATTTGGAACATCCAAATTCATTATGGACAGTGTGGCGATTGGTCCGTTGTAAGAGGGAATTCGACGTCGACCGCGACTGCGGACAGTAAACTACCAGCCAAGCCTGAGGTTCTTTGGGAATATAAAGCGGACTCGGAAAAATCCGGTTTCGAAGGAACGCCGATCATCTTTGGTGGGAAAGTCTTTGTCGGTGATTTCGAAGGAAAAGTCCATGCCATCGACCTAATTACAGGAAAAGCCGTTTGGACGGTAAAGAAGAAAGATGGCTTTGTGACCGCCGCTGCGGCCAATCGAGATTGCATCGTCATTGGTGATTTCAGCGGAATGATCTATTGCTTGGACGCAAGCACTGGCAGAGAAGTCTGGGCTCGCGAAATCGAACAACAAATTGCTAACGGTGCCAATTTTTACGGGGACAACGTACTCCTCACGAGCGAGGGAGGCACGATGTTCGCAATGGATCTCAAGACGGGTGAGCCTAAATGGAATTATGCCACAGGCGATCAATTACGCTCTTCGCCAACGATTTGGAAGACTTATTCATTGCTAGCCGGATGCGATGGAAAATTGCACAAAATAGATTTGATCAAGGGTGAATCAACCGGCGAAGGTGTCCCTCTCCAAGCTCCCACGTTGAGCACTCCAAGTGTCATTGGCAAGATTGCCATCGTACCAACGCAACCTGGAGTAGTGCTTGCAATCGATGTCGAAACCGAAAAAATACTGTGGACTTTTACGGATGCATCACAGTCCAACGACATACGATCGTCTCCTGCAGCATTGGGCAAATTCGAAAACGAACAGCTTAGCGGTATTACGGTAGTGACAACGCGAAATAGGCGCGTTCTTGGCCTTGATTTACAGAATGGAAAAATGCTTTGGGAAGCAGTCCTTAAAAAGCGAACAGACGGTTCACCGATCATTTGTGACGGTCGAACTTGGGTGGGTGCCGCGGACGGAATGATTTACGCTTTAGACTTGAAGACCGGCTTAGAGACTTGGTCCTATCAAATGTCGGGCCAAATTCTCGCTTCGCCAGCCATAGCGGATGGCAGACTTGTGATCGCGACCGAAAAGGGGAGTGTATTTTGCTTTGGCCAAAAGTAAAACGCAGTCGGGAGAAAGTTTGGCCTTTCTTTGAAGTGGTCGGTTTTGCTATGCCATACGTTGGTGTAGGAACACTCGAGTGTCTTGCGCATTTCATGGACTTTGATTTCTTTTATCTCCACGCACATGGCAAGCCGAAAATCGAATACCAAAGCGATACTGCGTGTGCAAAGCGGTCTAGCCCGATGGCCGACATCCATCTTGCTATTGGTTCTCGTTCATTGCTGTATTGCATTCACAGGCTGCCAACGCTTTCCAGCCACCCAAGCGATGCGACAGTATCAGTTGGAAAGTGACCGATTGCTTGCCGAGTTCCGTGCACAAAAAAAACGTGCCGAGGAGCTTGAAGTCCGCAATGGCCAATTGGAACAAAGGCTCGCGGAGAGTGAAAAACTACTTGCACGCAGTCTTGGTGGAACCACTGGACGGAGCACAGCAGGCAATACGAATCGCACCCGTAGCAATTCCGAACTGACGATTGGCAATGCCCCCGGCGATCGCAGCGCAATTAACAATTTGTCAGATGCAAACTCGACGCGATCATCCGCACGCGGCCCTTCAAAAATTTTACGGAGCGGATTACCTGATACTCACCCTTCCACTAGTGGCCAATTGACATCTGGGAATCGCAACGATCCGCTCTCGCTGGGTAGTGGTCCAAGAGACTTGAGAGGCGATCCCAAAAGCGAATCCCAATGGCGCCCCGTCCATCGCGGGCAATAAAGTCCGAACTCTGCATATTGCTCACCATTACTATCCACCTATTCGCTTCAGCACAGCGTCCAACGTCGGCTTGATCGCAGCGGCGCTGGACTTGAGCCCCTGCAACTCCTTGGGCCAGAGATCGATTTCTACGCGTTGAACCGCACCAGCGAAGCCAACGATCGTTGGCACCGAAATGGACACGTCGCGAATGCCGTAACACGCACCATCTTGTACCGTGCTCACCGGCAAGATGCGATTCTGATCGAGTGCAATCGCGTGAATCACGTCCCTGATTGCTATACCAACCGCAAAGCCGGCACCACCTTTCTTCGACAGACACTCTGCGCCCGATTGCTTGGTACGCGCGAAAATCTTTTCAGCCAACGTGTTGTTCCAACCGGGGTATTTTTCCAATGACAAGGACCCGACTGTCGCGCTCGACCATACCGGAACCATACTGTCGCCATGCTCACCCAATATCAAGCCATGCGTTTGAGTCGGTGCCGTTCCCAATTGCTCCGCTATCAGCGAGCAAAAGCGAATCGTGTCGAGCTGGGTTCCCAAGCCTAGTACTTGACTAGGAGGTAGCCCCAATTTTTGGGCGGCAACGAATGTCAAGATATCGACTGGATTTGAAACAACCAAGACGATGGCATTGGACTTGGGGCCAACCTTTTTGACTTCGTCTAGAATGCCAACAAACAAATCGGTATTGCGATTGATCAAGTCCAGGCGAGATTCTTCGGGCTTGCGCCGCAGTCCCGCAGTGATGCAGATGATGTCCGAAGTGGGAATATGCTCGTATCCGCCGGAAGAAATGCGTTGATCAGCCACACTTGGACTGCCGTGCATGATGTCGAGCGCTTGGCCCGCTGCCAAATTCGCATTCAGGTCGAGTAGCGCAATCTCGCGCACGACTCCACCGCATTGCAAAGCGAAGCCTGCACAGGAGCCTACCAGCCCACCACCGCCAATAATGCTGACCTTCATGTTGTTTGCTTTCCTGAGTTGATTTTGTTTGGGATCTTTTCGAGTAATCAAACTATTGTGCAAGCTGCTTCATGACTTGTGCGGTAATCAGCTTGACTAGCGCTTCTTGATCAATACCTGCTAGGCCAATTCCCGAACCTTCAGCGTTAGTCGCCTTTAGCACTGGGGCGATACCAGCCATCGATTGATTTACCGCTTTTTCCACTTGGCTAACGCTCGATGCGGCTGGCATGGGTGGCGGTGCTGGGAACGCACGTCGCTGCACGCCTGACTCCTTCCATGAGTTTCGAAAAATGTCGTTGGCACATACATCGCAGTTCTTGTACTCGTCCGTATTTCGCGGATCGGACCATCCCCATTTTTGCTTGAGCGTGAGCAACTCGCGTTCTTCCGTTTCACTGAAGTAAGACACGTTACCCAACTGTCGGGCCAACATCAAAATGCGGCAATAGGCATCGAGGATCTCTGTCCACCAATAAGCCTGCTCAACATCCACGCCATAACTGACCGTACCATGGTTTGCCAGGATGATGACATTGGTCTTCTCAACAAACGGAAGAATCGTTTCGGCAAAAGCCTTACCACCGGGGGTCTCGTACCGCGTGATTGGAACGTCGCCAAGGAACACCTCAACTTCGGGCAAAACGCACTGGGGAATTGGCTCGCGTGCCACTGCGAACGCTGTCGCATGCGGTGGATGGCAGTGAACGACGCTTTTGATATCCGCTCGCTTCTTGTAAATTTCAAGGTGCAACAATGCTTCACTGGAACGTTTTTTAGTGCCAGATATCTGCTTGCCAGTCATGTCCATGGTGCAGATGTCTTCGGTCTTCAAGAACCCCTTGCTGTGCATCGTCGGAGTGCACAAGACTTCGTTTTCGCCAATCCGGACGGTGATGTTGCCGTCATTTGCTGCCGCAAAGCCTTTGTTGTAAAGGCGGCGGCCCATTTCGCAAATGTCTTGTTTGATTTTATGTGCATTCATGTGAGTTGGTTTTCTGATGAGTTTTCTAAGTCTGTGGGTTGTTTTGTCGTCGGATTGAAAGTCTCGCAGGACGATGTCCCTGCGGTTGAAAGGGCTATGGTAATTACACGTTCAGCTCGTCAATAATGGCAGCATTGTAGGCATCGACTGGCTTTTGGTTTGGGCGAAAAGGCTGTGCGGCTTCAGCGCCATCGCTCACGGCGATGACGGAACCCTCAGATGCACCCAGGTCGTCCCAAACGACGACAAGCTCTGGTTCACTCGATTTTTTACCCATCAGTCTCTCTCCGTAAGCCTCCGCTGTCTTAAGCGATGCACCGATGAAACTAGGATGGGATCGGCTAAGGGTGACAGTTCCATTGACTTGATAAAGTTGCATCGTACGTTTCGCTTTCGATCAAGATTGATGTTGCAAATGTTGAAAAAAACGCCTTGCAGCATTGCAAGCCGATGGGACATTCCAAGTCTTTGCCGACAGTATCAAGACATTGACAGGAACCTCTCGCAAAACATCGTTGAGCTCGGACCAGTTTGACACGACAGCCGGTCGCAACCGATCGTCACGAGCCGCTTGCCAGCATGTTGCATGAGGCGCGTTGACGATCGCAACTCCCGCTCGATGGCCAGCACGCAGGCCGTCGGCGATCATTCGCAAGGCGGACGAATCGTCTGGGGACTTTTCGCAAACCTTCGTTTGCTTCTCGCAAAGCTGCTTCGCGATCGAGGACATCCACGCGGGCGTCCCTGCGACAAGTAACCGTTGGGAACTCGCTGCAACCTTTTTGCTAGTCTCGACACCATCAACCTTCTTTCGCTCGATCGCTTGTCCTCGCATAACTTCGACCTTCCATTCCTTGCAATAGTCCCGAGCTGCGGGCGTTAGAACGGCGGAGGGTTCAATTTCCAATACTTGAATGCCCATTAGCTGGCCTTTTAGTGACTGTAGGCTTATGACACTATCGAAAAGGCTGAGTGTCGCTGGCCGCGGCACTACGCTGACTAAGGACGTATCGCTATTGGTCAAGGTGGCGAGCACCCGACGAACGATACTTTCGATCTCGGCAGCGTTGGTGTTAATGGTTGGAAGTTGGCAGTTGGCAGTTAATAGTTGGCAGTTGGCAGTTGGAAGTTGGAAGTTGAGTCGCAGGCGATGGCGCGTTTTTGATCGCAATTCATGGCGTAGCGGATAGCGCCTTCGAATCGGTTTAAGCCCATTTCTTTGTTTGGTTGTTGCATTTGGTCAGTCGGTTCTCTCGGAATGGTCGATTTGCACTTGTGCATCAATCAGTCCGAGGACGGACCAGCGAATAGGGCTGTTCTCGACCCCGAACGTTTCTCGCACAGAACCACCATCGCTGGTGAGCATGACTGTTTCGCCACGTCCGGCTCCTAGATGATCGACGGCAATCAAAGGTGCTCCATCTGGCGTCTTGCCATCCGCTTGCAACGGCTGGCAGACCAAAAGCTTGAGGTTTTCCAAGCTTGGATGTTTGACAGTTGAAGTTGCGTTTCCGAGTACTAGTGCTGATTGCATGATGATTGTGGACGTTCGCTCCGCGAACGGATGTGCTGTTTTGTGGAGTGATTTTGCATCATGTGGATGCGATTGTATTTCGGTTTGGATAAGGCAGGATGGGACCGTTCGCGGAGCGAACGGCCACATTGTCTAGAGGTTACTTGTTCCTCCAAGCACGTGCAGGTCTTCGATCAATGAGCAACGCCGTTCTCGCGTAAACGTCAACGGAGTCGTCACTCCTTCGCCCGTTGGGCCCGCGATTGAGAATGACAGATAGCCTTCACCACCTAAACCCAGGGACGCCATGCATGGACCATTTTTCACAAACAAGGTCGTGTCCATGACGCGAGCCATTTTGGTCATGTTTCGAACATTGCGAGAATGAATGATACTGGTGTGGCGATAACCGTGTTCGGCTTGCTGTGCCAATCGAACCGCTTCATCAAAGTCGCGGCAGCGAACGAACGGCACGAACGGCATCATTTGCTCAGTGTGAACAAATGGATGGTCCGAAGTGGTTTCGCCATACAATAGTTCGACCTTGGAATCGATCGTGCGACCGGCGGCAGCGGCCAACTTGATAGCATCTTGGCCTAAAAGCTCTTTTCGAGCTGCATAGTGTTTATCCGTACCCTCACCGACAGCTTGCAAGGCAGCTTGGGTCAGTCTATCGACTTCGGTGGCCGACAATCGCACCGCCCCCGCTCGCTCCATCGCCGACATCATCGCATCAAAAACACTTCCCACTACAAAGACTTCTTTTTCAGCGATACAGAGTAAATTATTATCGTATGCGGCCCCTTGAATAATGCATCGGGCGGCCAAGTCGAGGTCGGCTGTTTCATCCACGACAACTGGCGGATTGCCGGGGCCAGCAACGACAGCTCGTTTGCCGCTGTTGAGTGCGGCTCGAGCGACTGCCGGTCCACCGGTAACGCAAATCAATGCGATGCTGCGGTGCTTGAATAGCTGTTGTGCGGTCTCAAGCGTAGGTTCGCAAATAAGAGAAATCAGATTGTCGATTCCAAGGTCAGCATAAATCGCTTGATTGAATCGACGCACCCCTTCGGCAGCAACTTTTTTGCCGCTCGGATGTGGATTAACTACGAGCGAGTTGCCGCCAGCGATCATGCTAACTGCGTTGCCTGTAATCGTAGGTAGCGAATGGGTTACCGGCGTGATGGCACCGATCACTCCGAACGGTGCATGCTCGATAACGGCCAGACCGTAGTCACCGCTGAAACACTCAGTTTTCAGGAACTCGACGCCCGGAGTCTTTTCGCCAAGGGTTTTGAGTTTAGCGATCTTGTGCTCCAGTCTGCCAACCTTGGTCTCCTCCATTTCCATCGTGCCGAGCTCGACGCAGTTGTCGATTGAGATTCGGCGAATGTGGTCGATAATACGGCGCCGGTCGGCGATAGTGCGTTCGCGGAGTTGCTCGAACGCGGTCCGGGCTGCTCGAACAGCGTCGTCTACGTTGTTGAACAGGCCGTGTCGGCCCATCGCCGAACTGGTGGATCCGGAGGATGCGGTCGTTGTGCTCTGCGAAGTTTGCTTGTTTCGAACTTCGCTGAGGACTTGTTCAACAACAGTGCGTATAAGATTTTCGTTGATTTGCATAGGTATTTCGCGACGCTCTTATTGACGTTTGTAAACGTTGTTTTTTTCGATATGAACAGTGTCGACGATGCCGATGATGACACAGTCGACGGGTAGCTTGCTCGTTTCCGGTGTGAATCGAGCACTGCTGCCTTGAGTGATGAGAACCATGTCGCCGACCCCTGCACCGAGAGTGTCAACAGCGATAAACGTTCGGCCGGTGGTTACCAACTCCGAACGTTTGTTAGGCTCCAGACGAAAGGGTTCGACGACGAGCAGCTTTTGGCCGACCATCGTTTCCACTTTTTGTGTGGAGACAACTGCTCCTGTGACTTTCGCAACGAACATAGTGCTGTCTCTTGTGATGACTAAGCTTGCGGTATAGCCCGCATGCCGGTTCTTAACTTTGGATAGCGGCGACCGTTTGGCGAGCCACAATCAATTCTTCGTTGGTAGGCACGATCCAAATTTGGACCTTGCCTTGGGAGTCGTCGATTCGACGCTCGATTAGCCCAATAGCGTTGCTTGTTGCGGACAAGCCAATTCCGAGATCCCCAAGTCCATGACAGACGGCTTCACGAATGCCTACTCCATTTTCGCCAATGCCACCGGTGAAGACGATTGCGTCTACTCCTCCCAGTGCCATCAGCATGCCACCGATCTGTCGTCGGATATCTGCAACATATACATCGAGTGCTAGTCTCGCATCGCTATTGCCTGCCTCCGAAGCTTTTTCCAGATCGCGAACGTCGCCCGACAATCCGTTCGATAAGCCTAACAAGCCTGCTTGCGTCGAAAGCAAATGCAGTAAACGTTCTAGTGTCAGACCGGTATGTTGCATCATGAGCGGCAGGCTATAGGGATCGAGATCTCCAACGCGGTTGTTTTGAGGCAAGCCGGATTGAGGACTCATTCCCATCGTTGTTGCCATGCTCTTTCCGTTACGAATGGCGCACAACGATGAGCTACCTCCGAGATGGCACGAAATGATCCGAGCGTCCGAACGCCCCAACAATTGAGCCGTTCGCCAGCCGATGTACCGATGTGAGGCACCATGGAATCCCCAACGTCGGATCGGTAGCGCATTGGCAATGTTCGCCGGGATGGCATAGCGTTTCCAAGCCTCAGGAATTGACTGATGGAAATCCGTTTCGAAGGCGGCTACCAAAGGAATATTCGAGGACATGCTAGCAAGCTGTTTCATCGCGGCCATGTAAGGCGGGTTGTGTGCCGGAGCGACCGAATTCATCTCATCCATCGCAGCCAAAACCTTTTCATCGATCCGTTGAACACCGGACAGTCGCCCACCGTGTACCGCTTTGAAACCGATGGCACTTATCTCCGATGCGTTTTGCAAGCAACCATGGGTTGAGTGCGTCAACTGGGAGATACAAGCATCGACCGCAGTACCATGATTTGGAACCGACTGAGTCAACTCACCGCGATATTCACCGATCTCAACGAAACAGCGACTCTCGGGTGAACCAATGCGTTCAACACCGCCGCGTGCGAGCTGTCGCTCGTTGGACATATCGAACAAACGGTATTTGAAACTGGTTGAGCCTAAATTAGCAACGAGAACCTTCATGGCTTATGTGTCACTCCATTACGAACGATTACTTAAAGAATGCGGCAACAAGACCCTCGGCCGGGCGAGGGATGATGTGGCTGCTAACCAACTCACCCACTTGCGATGCGGCTGCGGCACCCGCTTCGACTGCTGCTCGGACGCTGCCGACATCTCCGCTGACCATGGTGGTCACGTAGGCACCGCCGATATCGACTCGCTTGACAATTTCGACGTTAGCCGCCTTGGCCATGGCGTCGGTAGCTTCGATCAAGGCCAAGAGGCCCTTGGTTTCGATCATTCCAATTGCATTTTGCATGTTACGTAAACTCGTGTTGATATAGGAATTGGTAAAGTGGTTCCAGCCTGCCGGGCTGGATCTGTATTGAGTTGCCCAGCCGGTCTTGCTGGACAATCGAATTCCGCACTACTCAGCCGAAGCCGATGGTGCATTGATTTTGAGAACTTTGTATAGATCATCGTGCGGTCGAGCGATCACTTGGACGCTCATGACTTGTCCGATGCGTCCTGCAGCTGCGGCACCTGCATCGGTGGCTGCTTTGACCGCTGCGACATCGCCGCTGACGAACGCCGAAACCAATCCGCTGCCGACTTTGTCCCAGCCGAGGAACTTGACGTTCGCGGCCTTCATCATGGCGTCGACCGCTTCGATCAAGGCGATAAAGCCTTTTGTCTCGATCATGCCGAGCGCTTCATTCACTTTTGCCATAAAACTTTCTCCAAAATGGAAGGAAACTAGGTAGGTAAAACACGTGTTATTTTGGGACGCAGGCGCTAGCCGCGTCTATTTATTCGTTACGTTTACAATCGCGGCTAGCGCCTACGGTTCATTTAATGGTCACTACATTTGCAGGGTTGTTGTTTCTTGAGCTCAATCGAAAGTGCTCTATCCAAGTCGCAAGCGTTCCCCTCGTCGGTATCGATGTGCACCTCGAGCTTGATATGCGTGTCTTCTCGCACCAGCAGATCTTCGAACAGGATAGAACAGTGATGCGATTTGACGTTCAGGGACATGAAATCACCATTCTTAACGCCGTAAAACGCCGTATCGCGAGGCCCCATGTGAACATGGCGAGCAGCCCGAATTACACCTTGGGTTAATTCGACGGCACCCGCAGGGCCGACTAGTACACAGCCTGGTGTGCCAGCGATATCGCCGCTGTGACGAACCGGTGCGTCGATACCGAGCGAAATGGCATCGGTGTACGCTAATTCCACTTGGCTGGCTTTGCGAGTCGGCCCAAGTACACGAACGTTGGGCAACATTCTGCGACGCGGACCAACGATCATGACGGTCTCTGCAGCTGCAAAGAATCCATCTTGATAGAGCGCTTTTTCCGGCGTCAGTTTTTTCCCAGGCCCAAAGAGCTTTTCGACATGCTCGTCGGTTAGATGGATGTGACGAGCTGAGATGCTAACCACTAAATTCGGTTTGTTGGCGTCTGCCGCAGAAAGGATACTAGTTCCGCCGCCGAGCGCTCGTTCCACGGCGGCTCTTACTAATGATTCTACGATTCGGGGGTCTAGGTTTTGGATGGCTGTAGTCACGATGTGCTTACGTTGGATGTCATTTGGATTTCGGCTGGGTACTCAGACGCATCTTCTTGTTGCGAGGAAACCGAGCTTGCAAGGATGAGCTGGACACTGGATTCCTCAATTTGCTTTCGCCATTTTTCATTCAATTCATCATCGACCACGAGCGTGTGGACATCGGACCATTCACACAAACGAGCCAAGCTGGATCGGCCAAATTTGGAACTATCCGCTACGATAATCGTCCGATCGGCACATTGCATCATTGCCCGCTCGGTTTCAACCAAAAGCATGTTGCTGTTGTAAAAACCTCTCACGTTGATACCGGCAACACTCAAAAAAGCCTTTTGGACGTTGATAGATTGGAGCATTTGATTTGCAAAACTGCCCAGCGTTACGCCGGTCCTGTGATGCAGAGCGCCACCTAACAGAACTAAATCGACCGAGTCGCACGATGAAAAAAGGTTTGCAACAGGTAACGAGTTGGTCACGATCTGCAGCGGACGACCAATGAGTTGCCTGGCAAGCTCATAGGTCGTGCTGCCACCATCGAGCAGGAGCGTGTCATGGTCGTCAATGAGACGGGCCGCAGATTCAGCGATGCTGCGTTTCTTTTCCCATTGTCCCGGGTTCTTTTTGGATTCAAACTGCTTCACGGCAGTCGTCGGCCCGGTTGAGAATACGCCCCCATGCGTCCGTTTGGCTTCGCCCGAATCTTCAAGAGCTTCCAGATCACGGCGAATCGTGGATTCGCTAACTTCCATCGCGTCCCTAAGTTCGGGTATCGAAACGAAGCCATGCTCGCGAATCAGTTGGCGCAGTTTGACTCGTCGGACAACCGATCCGTTCAAGTGATTGGAGGGGATCATAGACAACAACTGAGAGTGCGAATCGATTCCGAGAACGGTGGAGGTTGAAAACAGATGAATGAAAAGCTGACTGAAAAACGTCGTGATACTGCCAGTATGCGTCACTTTTTCTTAATTTTCAACGCCGCGCAGTCACTTAATGGCGAAAATACTTCGATTTGTGACCGTTTATTGCTATTTCCCGCAAAATTCCGTCATTGTCCGTTTTGGACAAACGGCCAACTGACGTCCTCAGCAGCACGCCGCTGCACTGCTGACGCGGACTGCGGAACGGCGGTGTTTTGTAAACTCTATCTTCCTCCCTAATCCTAATTGTCGACGCTTATGGGATTCGTCGAACCATGTTGGTGTTTAGATCGTAAAGGCCATTCAAGCTGCCAAATCGATGCTAGATGAACTGAGCGATCGCGGCTATTCTATTGTTCCAATCAACCTTATTGCTTAATCCCAATTGCTTAATCCAACCCCAACCCAAGTACCCATGAGCGAAACTTATCTAACCGCAGAATCCGAAGAAGTACGCGATTCGACTAATTTTTCGGTCATGTCGCTGATGGGTTTCTTTCTTGCGTTGGCAGGGATTTTTTCGCTCCAATATGTCCAGATGATGCCGGTTGCAATCCTAGGCGGGACCCTTGGGGCTGCGGTTCTGATCCTTGCCAAAAGATTCCAGCTAAGTTTCTTGTCCAGAGCTCTGGGATTCCTTGCAGTGGTGATTGCAACAACCTCCGCCTCCTATCGCCAGTTCTACCATGCGATCGAAAACAATTATGAACTCACGCAGGCTTGCAAAATTTCGGAAACTTATTTGGAAAATTTATCCAAGAACGATCTGGACCGAGTCTTCTTTCTCGTTGGCTTTCCGCCCGAAGCGAGTGAAGCGATGCCTGGGGCTGAACCTGAATCACCAACCGTGAAAGCCATGAAACGATTGCGTGAGGACCCTGCGCACAGGGACATCAGCGGACGCAAGAATCCGCCGAAATGGAACTTTGTGACAGTCGAATCCGAATACGGAGCAAAGGATGCTCATACCTACAAACTCATGTACAAAGACGAGGGTCAGACCAATCCTCCGTTCTATTCCGTCTTCGTTCGAAAGAACTGTACAAAATACGACAAGACAAAAACGACGGTCAACTGGTTTGTCGATAAATTAGAAATTGCCAAAAAGCCGTAGAAATGTGTTCGGATGCCGAGAACTCTGATCAGTCTTGGTGCAAACCTCGGAAACGTGCGTGAATCGATGCAGGCTGCAAAGCGACTGCTAGCCGATTCGTTTGGTTCCTCAAATCTACTACTGAGCCAACTGTACCGAACGCCGCCGGTTGGCGGTCCGGCTGGCCAAGGCGATTTCCTGAATGCAGTCGCGGCGATCCAAACCGATCGCAACATTTGGGAAGTTTGGGAA
>JAYVPE010000423.1:0-4467 GCA_043757575.1 Pirellula sp. | reverse complement strand
AAAACAGTGCCAAAGTACCGCCAATCCCAACACAAAATCTCATCGCATTTCACTCGCTAAACAAAGGGTGCTACGACCTATTGAGAGGCTCATAGGTACCTGGTTTTTAAAATCATATCTGGAGGGGGAATAGCTAAGAGTACTTAAAAACCGAGAAATCGCCAATAAATTGGGATTGTCTGAGTTCGTTTGCAAGTAAAAGCCGTAGATTTGCATCAGCGAATGGAAACCAGATGCTCCAAATATCCGTCCGTATCGGCTGGGTCGAGTTTTGGACGCTCTATTGGAACAGTTTTCTTATCTAATGGCGAGCCATTTGTGCCGTACGTCCAAACATAAGCCATGTCCTCCATCACTTCGTATCCGAAGGATTGGCCATTCAATGTTGTCCAATCGTTTGCCACCAAGCCGACGTCAGCAAGTTCACTTAAACTTTTCGGCCAGCGGTTGTTTTTAACATGATATCGCTTGACCGCCACAGACGAGTACGTCAATCGGCGATTCGTTTCAAGGCGATCGAACATTTCTGCATAAGTCGTTATTGCAGGCAAAATAAGTCTCAAAAAAAGGCTTGCTTGGCTTAACGATTGATTCATAAAAAAGCGTGCTTGTGCAGCCTTGGCTTGCTCTACTAGTCCCACGTCGCCAGCGTCGGCACAGTGTTGCCAGTCCTCATAGGCACGCAGAACGGACAACTTGGTGCTAGGCATCACCGGCAGCCCCAGTAACGCATCAATGCCAGAAGTTCCTTCACCTCTAAGCTTTCGCATGTCGCTCAGTACCGGGTATGCCATGCCTCGTTCGCCAGCTAAAGTAGCTCTCCACGCTTTGGATGCTTCGTAAGGATGGTTGACTTGATTAGACAGGGAACTCAGTTGTTCGTGGTTCCAGATATCCATGCTGAGTGATCGATTGATGGTATACCGTTGCATCCCGAGGATCGCAAACGAAACCATCTTCGCGACTATAAAAGTGTCCCAATCAAAGGCCTGGGCAACGCAGCGGAGTGCCTGAATGTCTTGTAATGCACGTTCACCTTCCTTGTGATAGAGAGCATGAAACGCGTCTAAATGCAATACTCTCGCAGTCGATCGCGATTCTTGAATTTCCGGAAGAAGCGTTGAAATTCCATTAAAAAGAATGGGCATCCAAACTGGCTTTGGGAATTCATCTGCTTTGTAAATTTTATGGATCAGTGGCTGCACTTCTTGCAGGAACTCTGCAACTCGAGGCTCGTCAGGCCATTCGCTCCCTGGACTCAAGTCAAAAGGAATACGTCCGTCACCCACTACTGGCAGTTTGTTCGTAATGGCATTTGCAGCTAGGCTTAGAGTTATTATTTCAGTCCAGGCGGCGGTCCCTTCCTTGTGCGTGTTATTTTCAAAGTACTTTGTCATCGATTTGTCATCGAAAGGCTCTCCTGCCTGACGCAGCTCCTCGAGCTTCGCTTTGAGCTCGCCCGATGCGATCGTCTCACGGTACGCGATAAAACAGACAGTCGCGATGAGAAATGCTATCGGTATGAGACTAACAAGTCCGATCCATTTCAATCTTCGTTTCAATATGGGCGATCCTAGGTAGGTCCTCGCTGATGGGGAGGACTGGGTTCTCTCGTTTGCCAAGCGAGTCTCGTTATTGGATCGTGTTATCATAAAATTTTCCTTTTCCAACTGCTTGAAAAGCGTTAACCGCAGTCCCTTTCGCTTTGTATTCGACGATCGCGGAGCGATCGGCCACATTCGTCGTCCCCAAGCATCCTGTCTCAGTACTTGGACTATCTCCCTGTGGCGGATGGATTACTTGGTGTATATGTGTCCGCTTGTTTTTCCCAGTCACCGAACCAAAAACTCCAAGGCGCGTAAACCGTACTTCGTGCATTCGTAGAAAGCGTTGTCGGGGTGGAGCTAAGTTCGGACGTTGGCACATTCCACTCGCGTGCGATTGCCTCTTTCGCTTGATCCATTGTCGCGCTGTCATTGGCCATGAGATACTGTTTCATTCGCCAAGCCACGGTCGATACGTGTCGATTCGAGATTAAGCGAGTTCCATTTCCATTCGTTGGAATAGTGTATTTGCCAAGCGTGTGGTCTGGGGAAGAACTCGAATTCGATTTCCTTTTCCCGTTCGCTTTTGTCGAGGATTGGCTTGCCGCCCAATCGACCACGAGTGCGCGATAGCGTGCGTTTTGCCGGCCAACTTTATCGCCAAGTTGCATTGCAGCGGTGCGCCTCAATTCCGTCCCTAGGAACTCACTCGCCCCCTGAGATTGTAACTCTTTTACTAGCCAGGCCTCGTATCGATCGGCGTTTTGCTGAGCATCCAGATGAGGCGTGACTCGAGTCCCCTCGATGATTCGAATGATGGAGCGAATGGAACGCTGGTAACGTTTCAATAATTCTTCGGAAGTCCCGTCATCCTGTATCCGGGCTCGAACCAGCATCGCTTCCGCCATCATTCGCTGCCCGGCACCGTAAGCCGAGACTGGCGTGTTTTTGTTAACCGAATGCAGTTGTCGTTCGATGAACTCAAACTGCAATTCTCTCTCCTCCGCTAATGTCAGGTTCTGGGGCAGAATGTTCTGTTGGCCATAACCACTTTCCATGCTCCTATCACCAACGACTTCAGCAATGGTTGCCTCACCACCTGCGAGATCGTTCTCATTGGCTAAATCCATTGGTACCACGACCGAAGTCGGATCTTTTGAGGTTAATAGTTTTATTTCAGTGGGTTGACGATCGTACGAACGGAGACGTTTCGCATCCGCCGAAAACGCTTTCCATTCACTCATCGGCATCGATGGATAAGTACTGTATACAATGAGAAAAGGGATCGCCGGGAGCAGTACGACCAGTGCCAGCCATCCGCCATGCTCCATCCAAAATCGCATGCCCATTTTAGAGTCCATCCAATGACGCGTCATTCGAACCGTAGCCAGTATTGGAATGCAACTGGTAATGGCCAATATCCAGATTGGCGACTCTAAGGTTTCCAGTGCAAAGGCTCCATAAGCAAACGGCAGGCAAGCTACAATTGGCGCAATAATTGCAGCAATAACTGGGCTGCGAACGATCTGACTCATCCACTGCGTGACCGCATAAATGGCCCACATGAGCACGCTAGAAACGAGTAAGAGCAAACCTAAGTCTGACTGCAGAGTTCCCCGTTCGGCCCAGTGTACTGTGGAAACAGCGACAGCCAACGCAATTGTCCCAACGATTAGCATTCCGATGGGAACGGTCTGTCTCGTCAGCCAAATAGTCCTCGGCGAAATACCACGATCCGACAGAAACCGGATGCGTTGATTTAAGTTGTCCCCCTGAAAAGTAACGACACCTAACCAGCTTATCGATACAAAGGAGATGATAAAACCGAAACGAGGAAATGCCTCAATCCAGACAGAAGAGCTTCCAGCCCGATTGAGAATAATAGCAAAGCTGCCTATGCAGAGAGGTAACAAATAAAGCAGAGTCAATCCAGCGAGCATCGCTCGGTTCTGAGCTGCGAATTGCCAGATTAACGCCGACCAAGGAGACTGTATGGTTCGGCGATCAACTATCGAGCGGTCAAAGAAGGTAACGCCTGAGATGGCTGGCTGTGTAAATCGATCGGGAGCAGTCGGACCGAGAGCGCGCAGTGCCGCAATCCAGCCGAGCCAAAGAGACAAGGCGCTGATGGCCACGAGTACAATCGTCATAGAGAAATCAATTGTAAAAAAGTCAGAGGATTTCGCCTGAGTCAATAGATTGCCGGTGATAGTGTATGACATGGCAACGCTGACTAGGACTAGCAAGCTGACAAATGTCGATCGAAAGGTCCATGCTGTAGCGAAACTGACAAAAAGCAAGAAGATCGAATACAGAATGCCAGACGCAATGTCCAACTCAGGTTTTAAACTTGTAAAGCCGTTTGAAACAAGAAACAGAGCTATACTGACGATCCAAACCGATGCCAGGCCCGCGATCCCAGCGAGGAATTTGACACGTATGATGTCCTGTTTGAGAATAGGCAGAGAAGCCATCCAAAATAGCGTTCGACTATCCCTTTCCTGTCCGACTAGCAGCGCTCCAACGCCAGCCGCAAAGAGTCCCGGGAGGCCGGAAAAGAACAAGTTTTGGGTCAGTGAAGTGTGTTGAGGTTGTGAAATCAGAAGCAGTACTTGCAACACTAAACCGATTGCTGCAAGCATCACAACCAATGGCAACAATTGCCGAAACTCTTTCCAGCACAATCGACGCAAGACTACGCTACGATTCATGGCTGCCTCCGACTACCGTTGGCTGATTGCCCTGGGGCTCACCCGACGGGACAATGAACCGATCGTCATCTGACGGCGCAGTGACATTGCCACGGGTGCAAGCTATAAAAATCTCTTCTAGCGATGCTGGACGGCTGCGTACGCTAACGACACCCGGTCTAGCTTCAATGGACTCCTGTGCCAAATGATCGAAGCCGCGTACAACCATTCGC
>JAYVPE010000422.1:0-4478 GCA_043757575.1 Pirellula sp. | reverse complement strand
GCGCCGTACTAGGAAAAAGTTTCCGATTTCGCGAAGCACAATTGCTTTCCAATGTCGACGAGGATCTGGCTCAAGAGGCTTTGGAGTTGGCCATCCAACGACAACTTGTATGGTCGGACAGCCATCAGCGGCAAATGGGGTTCGTCCACGAAGATGTTCGCAAGTTGTTTTTGGGCCAGCTCAATCATGAAGCGAAGAACGCATTGCATCGCGATGCCGCAAGACTAATATGCCTAGACGATTCGAAGCGTTATTACGAACTTGCACACCACTACGACGCGGCTGGATGCCGTGACGAGGCAATCGCTTTTTCAACGTTGGCTGCCAAGCATTCGCAACGTCAATATGCAAACGATTTGGCCATTCGCTATTATCGGATGGCACAGAATTGGATCCCAGTTTCTGATCGGGACCGAAGGCGAACGACATCGGAAAGCATCGGGGAAGTCTCACTCAGCACGGGCGACTATGATGCAGCCGGTGCAGCGTTTGCTGAATCGCTCACCTTCGCGGACCAAGCCATCGATCGAACACAACTCGCTGGCAGATTGGGCGATGTCGAGTTCAAACGCGGACGCATGAGTCAAGCGGCGGAGCAGTATGTTGCAGCGCTCGAATTGAGCGGAGTTCGAGTCCCACGAACTGCATCTCAAATGATCCTCGGCTTGTTTTGGCAATCTATTGTCCAAAGTCGCCATTCGCTCCTGGGATTGCCTAGAAATCGCAAAGAGGCGATGCCACTACAACGTTTGCAGTGGACCCTGTTTAGTCGCTTGGCCCATACTTACTGGTTTAGTCGCGGGGCCGTTTGGACATTGTTCGCTCACCTTTCGGGCATGAACGATGCGGAAAAATACCTAGATACGCCAGAACTGGCAATGAGTTATTCAGAACATGCCCCGGTATGCAGTTTGCTTCGCTTCTTTGGACGTGCTGATATCTATTCGAAGCGCTCGCTCAAGATACGGTGCGATCAACAGGATTTTTGGGGACAAGGCCAGACGCTTGCTTACGCCAGCGTCGTGCATTTGGCTGCAACGCATTTTCAATCCTGCATCGATGTCGCGTCAGAGGGTATCGAGTTGTTGGAACGCACCGGAGATGCTTGGGAAACAAATATGGCCCGTTATCAACGCGCCAATGCACTCTATCGAGCGGGCCGCTTTCGAGAAGCCGCCAACGATGCACAACGCATTCACGATTCCGGTGTAGAAATCGGAGACGATCAAGCTGCTGGCATCAGTTTGGACGTTTGGATGCGATCCGCACCTCACCAAGTTCCCCCGGATATTGTTGTGAAACAGGCTGGGATTCACAGAACAGATGCCCAAAGTCACGCTCAAACGCATCTCGCTTTGGCAATTGTTCAGCTTCGAGCAGAACAGTTCAGTGACGCTGCGGCAACATTGCGCAATGCGATAGAGCGCTGCAGGCAGGCGGGGCACCTCAACACTTATATCAGTCCGTGCTATGCGTGGCTTGCAACCGCTCTTCGGCGCAAAGCAAGTACGACGCCACGTTATCAAGTCCAACTGTTTCGAAATCGCATTGCTCAAGCCCAACTTGCAGCCAAGACTGCGTATAAAATTGCAAAAAAATTTCCATCTGATCTTCCTCAAGTACTGCGGGAGTCAGCCATGATCGAATCGCTCGTGGGGAGAACTTCTTCGGCTGCGAAACTTTTTCGGAAAAGCATTAAAATAGGGGAGAAGTTGAATAGTCCAATGCAGGTTTGGGAGTCACTAAGATGCCTCAGCGATTTGGCGAAAGACCTGGATGATTGGCGACTGCAATTGACCCACAGTGAAACCAGAAGGCTGGATTGGTTGACGGACAGCCTAGCGGATTCCATACGCTGCATTGAGGGAAATACGGCCTCGCAAGAATCACTTTCGCTTGCAGATCGATTTGATACGTTGCTGGCGGACGGACGTCGAATCACCCGTTCGCTCGATAAACGCGACATCTTCCGCGAAAGCTGTTTAACGGCACAGCATCTCCTACGAGGACAGATCATTTTCATTCTCTCCAACGAGGATGGGGACGCAAAATGGACTGTAGCCGACAAAATCTCGACGGGTGTTGTCACATTATCACAATTGGAGAGTATCGCGCAAGATAACAGCTTCATTGGCCGAATAGGCCATGCAGGTGTGACACGAGTCATGCCTTGGGACGATCGAAATCGCTTTGCCAATGGTAGTCTTTTAGCCACCCCAATACGAGTTCGCGATTCTATCTTCGCCTACCTTTTGGTTGGACACACGGAGTTGGACAACCTGTTTGGCAATGAAGAGTTGAAGGTGGCTGAATTCATCGCCACATTGACAGGTGCCGCGTTGGAAAATGCAGAGGGGTTTGGCGAACTGCATAAACTGAATTCCACTTTGGAACAACGTGTAGAGGAACGCACCGCTGCGGCTGAACTTCGCTCAACGGAGCTGATTCTAAGTAACAAAGCGCTCCGCGCGACCGAGGAGCAACTTCGCGATGCCATCGAGGTTGCCAATGCTGCTAGTCAAGCAAAGAGCTGCTTCTTAGCAACGATGAGTCATGAGATCCGAACGCCCCTCAATGGAATTTTAGGTATGACGCAACTCGCCTTGGCAAACCGTCCCAATGAGCGGCTTACCAACTACTTGAACACCATCCAACGTTCAGGGGATTCGTTGCTCCGATTGATCAATGACCTACTCGATTTTTCAAAGTTAGAGGCAGGAAAAATGACGGTGGAATCGATCGCATTCGATCCGAGAGAAGTTTTCCAGGATGCGGTTGGACTTCTTTCTATTCCGGCTTGGCAAAAGGGAATTGAGGTTGCCGCCTACTTTCCTCCAAATATGCCGGAAAACATAATAGGCGATCCGATGAGACTACGCCAAATCCTCCTAAATCTATTAGGAAACGCGATTAAATTCACCTCCAAAGGATTTGTCGAACTGCGTGTAGACGTCCTATTAGGCGAGTCGCCTAACTGGAAGATTCGTGTCATCGATACAGGCATTGGTATCCCTGAAGACAAACAAAAATCCATCTTTGAGGCGTTTTCACAAGCAGACAACAGCACAACACGTCGATTCGGTGGCACGGGGCTTGGGCTCTCCATTTCAGCCGAACTCGTTCGATTGATGGACGGCGTCATAGAGGTCACAAGTCAAGCGGACGTCGGCAGCGAATTTACGATACTCCTGCCACTCAACTTGGCCAAACCAACCTTCCATCCTGTTGATAAACGACCGCTTCGCTTTTCCAGCCTGAAGTTCCTGATTGTCGAACCCTGCGACGCAGCTAGAAGGTGCCTGGAACAAAACATCAACGACTGCGGTGGATTTACAATTAGTTTTGATTCTTGGTTCGACAAGTCGACGCTGGAACGACCTGACTTTGAACTCTTTGACGCTGTCATCGCAGCGGGCCCTGAGGCTAATGCCATCCTGAACGTAACGTCCGCGTTAGGCATTCCAAGCTGGTTGGCCCAAGGCCCGAATGCATCCCAGGATGCGACTCGCCAGGTTCTAATCAAGCCATGCATAGGGCATAAATGGATCGATACCCTTGCTGATGCATTCCGGGAAAGGGTACCCAATTTAATAGCCAAAAAACCCCCAATTCGCACACCACTGAGCAAAACATCCGAACCCAACGCACTTTCGGACTTGACTCGCAACTTACATGTCTTAGTTGCTGAGGACGGGTTGGTAAATCAACTCGTTCTTGTAGGTCTGCTCGAGTTGTCTGGCCATAGGGCGACGGTTGCTAACAATGGACGCGAAGCATCTGAGTTGCTTGTGAGCCAGGACTTCGATGTTTGTTTGATGGACCTCGATATGCCTGAGTTGGATGGAGTTGAGGCGACACGGCAAATTCGCAGTCGTGGAATTGGTTTGCCCATCTACGCAATGACCGCGCATCACGACAAAAACCATGCCGATCAATGTCACGATGTAGGCATGAACGGCTTCCTTACCAAGCCAATCAATCCAATCGACCTGCAACGGATCCTCGACACGGTAGCTCGAGTCGGTAAGTAATCCAAATAACAAAAAGAGGAACGCGTATACAGGAACTCTACTCGCCTTGCGGATCGAAGACAAAATTGCGGTACCAAACTTCGCTCCCATGATCGGTTAGCATCAGCTTTCCCCGAGGTTGCTGACTAAACTCTGCGTATTCACTAAATTTGCTTTCGCTGATACGTTTTTGCCACTCGGCGTCGCCAACGGTCGCCTTAACGACTTGCTGGCCATTGAGCCAGTGCTCGATTCGATTGCCGCGAACGACAATCTTAGCTTGATTCCACTCACCTGCTGGTTTGAGTTGTTTGGCTGAGTTGGGCTCGTAGAGATCATACAACGAACCCGCACTATTCCGCGGCTGCATTTTCTTTTTTCCCTCGTCGTCGTAGACTTGATATTCACAGCCCAGAACTTTGTTACCGTAGGATCGTACGCGATACTTCAAACCGCTGTTACCACCGG
>JAYVPE010000421.1:0-16985 GCA_043757575.1 Pirellula sp. | reverse complement strand
CTATCGTTTGAAAATTCTTTGGTTTCTATGTGTTTCTGCGCCGAAAAATCAATTGAAAGCGTCGCGATCGAGGACCTCCCCGGTTTGCCGGATGAGCCCTGTGTTAATTAACGAAGAACGAAGAACCAAGAACGGTTGTTTTTTCGTTCCCCCCCTCATTCCCCCCCTCCGTCAAAATACAACGATCAGGTAGCCTTTATTGCCTCAGGAAATGTGATTTTCAATTGCAACCATGTAACTTGAATGTATGGTAGTGCGATTGAAAGGCGGTGAAGCGTTAAATTGCTTTCCCCATCGTAGCGACATTGTTCGCAAAATGATGTCCGACAGGATGTCACCCAGAGGAACGAAGTCTGCCAAAATTTGCATTTTTCGTCGCTATTCTGGTCGTTTCCCCACGTTAGCTCGAAAACCAGCGGTCAATCCATGCCAACTGCCCACTGACGACATTTGTCCTCCCAACTCCCAACTCCCAACTGCCAACTGCCAACTGCCAACTGCCATCTTGGGCCAACCTAAATACCTTCCTCACTACACGCTCGCAGACTACCAGCAATGGTCGGGCGACTGGGAATTGTGGGATGGAGTTGCGGTCGCAATGACTCCTTCACCGTTTGGCGTACATCAAAAGGCGATAACCAGACTTGCGCAGATGCTTTTGAATGAGCTGGATCGCGTCAAATGCAATGATTGTGAAGTTGCAGTTGAACTGGATTGGATCATAAATACGGATTTGGTCGTACGTCCAGATATTTCTATTTGCTGTGGTTCCAACATTGACAAATACATTGAATCCCCCCCAAAGTTTATTGTAGAAGTTTTGTCGTCGAGCACACAGCACAAAGACAGAACGGCTAAGTTCGACCTGTATGCGAACGAGGGAGTGAAGTACTACGCAATGGTCGACTTAGACGGGGGTCGCGAGTGTTACGAACTGCAAGCGAGTCGGTACGAAAAGCTTCCAAATGGTGCCGTAGAGTTAAAACTATGCTCCGGCTGTGCGATCGACATCGACTTCCAATGACTCTGAGTGTGAACCAGCCACGGATGGAACTTTCTGCCATCCTTGAAACGTCTGAACAGCTACTTCTTCTCGAACCAGCTATGAGTCAACCTTCGGACCTACCAGGTCGATTCGGTCGAACCGTGCGCGACATCGAACGATTGTTACGAGCAACAGATGTGCCAGCGGCCGTAGCAGGTGGATGGTCCGTTTGGCATCACGGCTATGTCGGTCGAGTCACTGAGGACGTTGATATCGTCATTCCTCGGTGCAGTGAAGCAGATTTGCTGGACAACGCACCTCTTTTCGGTTTTGAACTTGTCCCTGTGAATCCAGGAAGTTGGCCCAAGCTAGAGCACAAAGAAACTGGTATCCGAGTCGATTTAATGCCTGAAGGACGGTATCCAGGAGTGAAAAGCAGACTTGCACCTGTTCCCATCGGCCACCCGCTACGTTATGTTGCGAGCCATGATCAACTCGACTTCATTTCATTGCCTGGCTTATTTGAACTAAAGCTTGGTGCAAAAAGAGCGAAAGACATTGCTGATTTAGTAGAGCTTATCAAGGTAAACCAATCAAAATTGAAAATCATTCGAGCCCATTTGCAATCGACATCACTGTCGTACGCGGCGGAGTTTGACGCACTAATCGTTCAAGCAAACGAAGAAGCTTAATCGCAGTCAACTGCCCCAAAAAACCCCCCTAGCCACTAGCCACTAGCCACTAGCAAAAAGATGGCAACAACCCTACATCTCACGTTAGCCGAATATGACTCGATGGTCCGTGTCGGAGCCTTTGACCGAATCGATCGGAGGATCGAGCTGATTCACGGAGAACTCATCGAGATGAATCCTGCCGGCCCGATCCATGACGACCTGATTACTTACCTGACAGATTGGTCTGCAGACCATCGGGATCGAACGACAACCATGATCACATCGCAAACGGGATTAAATCTTCCGGAGCAGGTCAGTCGTCCGGAACCAGATTTACTCTGGTTGCGCAAAGACCGCTACCGAGAAGCGCATCCGACCTCATCGGACGTGCAGCTAGCGATCGAAGTTGCATATAGCAGCCTCACATACGACCTAGAAACGAAACGTAAACTCTACGCAGCCGCCGGGATCGTCGAATACTGGCTTGTTAACGCTATGTCCAAATGCATCCACGTGTTTACGAACCCGGAACAAGGTGACTACCAGACTAGTCAGATATTCAAGACCGGTGACATACTAGCTCCCCTAATCGCACCCACCGCGAAACTGAATCTAGACGATATGTTCAACTAGCCCCTAGCCACTAGCCACTAGCCACTCAAAAAATGCTTTCCCCTGAAACCTTAGAATCCTATCGTCGCATGACACCTTCTGAGCGGCTTCGGCTTACAATCGAATTGAGTCGTTCGGCCTGGAAGGCTTTGTGCGAGGGGAGCGACGCGATTGTGGGACGACGGTTTTTAAGATTGGAACAAGAAAACGACTATCGCAACCGCCAGATTAGCGACGGCTTGCGAAGGTCAGAGCGAAGCTTTGAGTTGGATTCAGAGAAGTGAGTAAGACAGTTGAAGACGTGTTGTTGGAGATGGTTGGACTCTGTGAGAGTTTGAGTTTAAATTACACGATTCTTGGCGGACTTGCAGTACGAGTGCATGGTATACCTAGACCGACCTACGATGTGGATTTTGAATTGACGGTCGATGAAGCGGAGTTGGCGAATTTTTTTGATACAGCGGAGAAAATGGGTTACGAGGTAGCGTCGCCTTATCGCACGGGTTGGCGCGACGTAGTGGGAGGCATGCCGTTGGTCAAGTTAAAAACTTGGGTCGAAATTGGGCATGCAATTGACGTAGACATTTTTTTGAACGATACACCATTCCAGGCTTCGGTCATGGAGCGTCGACTAAAGGTTCCCTTTAGCGATAAGCAACTTTGGTTTGTAACGCCAGAAGACCTAATATTGCTGAAGTTGTTAGCTAATCGACCTCGAGATCAAGGCGATATTTCAGACGTATTGTTTGTGCAAGGACAATTGGACGAAGCGTACATGCGAGCCTGGGCGGCCCGTCTCGGAGTCACCGATCGCCTCGAGTTCCTCCTGACTCAGTGACTAGCCCCTCGCAACTACCAAATAAACATGGATAGACAAGATGTTCAGGATATTTCCATATAGCAGATTGATCCTCACTGCGATTTCTCGAAACAGCACTTCGCCCCAAGATCATCCTGTAAATCCTAAACGACCATGTTCATTCCACTGATTGTGCCACTAGCCAACTAGCAACCAGCTTTGTTAATCCCTACAACTTCTTTTTTCGGACCAGCTTTCCTACTCCTTTGACTTTCGAGAGACAAAAGCGGAAAGCGAGGTTGAAACGCGGTCGACACCACGTATGCTACTGTCTATCTCGCGACTGTTGGTTAGTGGTACCAGTTTTGACATTGATGCAATCCAACGATTAAGGGCCGAGAGGCACCCAGAGGAACGAAGTCCGCGCCGAGTGCACTTTTCAACCACCAACCCGACTCGCGAGTTGTGAAGTTGCGCAGTTCGTCAGAAGTGTTTAGCAAAGCCAACAAAATACAAGCCCGACCCGCAAGCGAGTGAGTACTGCGAACAGTTGGATATTCCCGCGATGATTCAAGGACTAATAAAGTCCACACGCACCCGCCCCCTAATGCCCGCAGCCAACAGCCCAGCCCTAGGCTAACTAGCAACTGCCCCTGGCCACTAGCAACTCAAAATGCCTACGGAACAAGAAAAACGCTGGATTACTGCATGGCGATTAGCAGGTCCTGAAATGGAGCGGATTCGAAATGAAGAGTTGCGCAGCTTAGACGAATCCGAGGGGTTCCGGTTACTTGGTGCAAATCCGCGTCCTACATCCGAAGGCATGAATGGGATGGCGATTCAACAAGCGTGGTTCATGCGAATGCGAGTCAAGCAACTGATGAGGGACGCGCTTGCTGATGATACCTAATTCGGCTCCCATTTTTGAACCACGAAAGACACGAAAGGCACGAACGTAGTTTGCCAGGACGTGTCGGACTGCTCGCAACCACTTGGCCCTTTTCAACTTTTCATACATCCACCCGTTCTTTGCAATTTTTTCGTGTCTTTCGTGCTTTTCGTGGTTCCCCTCATTTTGCGATTCAGTTCCGAATCTTACGATCGAGAGCTCATCGAACAAGAACTAACACCTCTCGCAGAGCTCAAAGAAGATCCAGAAATCATTCATCAATTATCGCAGCTCTTCAAAAAACATCCTTAGCAAGCAACAATTGACCACTAACCACTAAGGCGATCGGCAGAATGAAAATTACCGTAGGATGGGACCAATGTCCCGTCCGTTGATTCATTCGGGACAATGGTCCCAAACTGCGACTGGTATTACACAGCCTGCCGCTCGCCTAACCACTAACAGCTAGCAACTAACCGCCTACTGAAAACTGAAGCATGTCGTGGGTAGTCAGTTATCGGTCGTCTGCAAACCGAAGACAGCCAACAGCCAACTCTTCTTTACCAACTGACAACTTATGTATCTGACAACTGCCCCTCATTCTAGGTCTCAGATCGATCATCACGGCGATTTCTCAAAACAGCAATTCTCGCCAAGATCATCCTGTAAATCCTAAACGACCCAGAAGGCTAGCGAAAAGTGGCGAAGCCGCTGTTCGTTAACGAAGCACGAAGCACAGTTTTTTCCCGTTTTCCCCGTTTCTATCATCTGTCTGCTACCCCGTAGTGCAGTGAAAAAATGACGACGTCCCTTACCCATTCCGCTTTAACTAACGACGCAACCGGTGCGACGTTCATCCGCGGTACTCGCTACAAAGTTTTGCATCTTGCAGCCGAGCATTACCAGCACGGATGGACTGCGGAAGAACTTTTGCGGCAACACCCCGATCTGGAACCAGCCCAGGTCTACGCAGCGCTGGCTTTTTTTTACGAACACCGCGCTGAACTTATTTCGCAATTGAAGGGTTCGCTTGAGGCAACAGAAGCGACAACGCCAATCTCGGTCAGTCGAGAAACCTTGCTGGAGAGAATGAAGACGTGTTAATGGTAACGCACTTTGTTTATGATCAAGCCTGATGCCTCATTCGCTATACATGGATGTTCACGTTGCCAGATCGATAACTGATGGAATTGGACGTTGTGGAATTGACGTTTTATCAGCCCAAGCAGATGGAGCAGCCACGGCGACCGATGAAGAGCTTTTGCTGCGTGCAACAACCCAGTCGCGGTTGCTCTTCACGCAAGACAACGATTTTCTCGAAATCGCTAGACGGTGGCAATCGACGGAGAGACAAAGCAAGTCATTGATTTGATGTTGCCCAGCGACGAATGTTACACTGCTATTTTGAACAAATATCATCACATCGATCCATTAACAGGCTATCCCATTCCGTTGCTCGAAGCCGCCATGGCTTCGAAGTACTCAGCCCTCGTTTCGCCTTATCGGCAATGGGTAAGAAAGCAGCAAGACGCAGTAGATCTCACTTCGATTATCGTGCCGAACCCAGACAGAATTGATCGAGATCTCGTTTTCGAAATCGCTGAACACATTTCCCCAGGCGCCGGAACCGAACTTTTGGAATTCATTGACCTTGCCATCAACAACAAACCGTTTCCGATCTAGCAACTAGCCCCTAGTCACTAGCAACTCTTTTCCTACCCATGTCAAAATCAGCCCTAATCACAGGAATTACAGGCCAGGATGGCTCCTATCTTGCCGAACTCCTGTTGGACAAAGGCTACCAAGTACATGGACTCGTCCGGCGTTGCAGCAACTTCTCCACCGGCCGAATCGACCACCTGTATCGAGACGTACAGAGGACAGCAAACTTCATCTCCACTACGATGATCTCACCGACGGACAAGCGTTAACAAACCTTGTTTTAGAAACGCAGCCTGACGAGATTTACAATCTCGGTGCACAGAGTCATGTTCGCGTTTCATTCGATCAACCCGTCTATACATTGATGAGCGACGGGGTGGGTGCATTGAACGTTCTGGAAGCGGCTCGGCTGCTGCGAAAACAAAAAGAAGTACGAGTTTACCAAGCCAGTTCGTCCGAAATGTTTGGGATGGTGCTGGAGACACCGCAAAAAGAGACCACGCCGTTTAATCCGCAGTCGCCGTATGCCTGTGCAAAGGTTTACGCATACTTCCAAACAGTTAACTATCGCCGATCCGACGATTTGTTTGCGTGCAACGGCATCCTATTCAACCACGAATCACCACGTCGAGGTGAAACATTTGTTACGAGGAAGATCACCTGGGCTGCGACCAAGATCAAACTTGGCCTTCAGGATAAGCTTTACCTAGGCAACATCGACGCGAAGCGAGATTGGGGTTTCGCCAAAGAACACGTGGAAGCCATGTGGTTGATGTTGCTAGCCGACACCATTCGATTACGTACTTGCAATGGGAAAATCTAGCAGTATTCGTGACTTTCTTGGCCTCGTTTTTAAGAGACTTGATCTGGATTGGCAAGATTTCTATCGACTTGACCCGCGTTGCAATCGTCCGGCCAACCCGAATGGATTGCTCGGCGATTCAAACAAGGCAGCGAAAGAACTAGTGCCTCTGATTTGAATTAGTATTGCACTGGCGGGCGGAATTCGCCACAACCTCCATCTTTCCATTTTCACGGAGGATCGAGGATGTCAGGACGTGCCCCAATTATTATCGTTACCGAGAAGCAATACGAAATTCTAAAGGAATTTGCTGCCGCAAGGACTGTTCAAGTTGACGTCTCACAAAGGTCGAAGATCATTTTGCTTGCTTTCGAACGCAAGTTGAACGAGGACATCGCAAAAAGCGTAGATCTAAATCGCAATCAAGTTGGACAGTGGCGAAACCGATGGAAAGACGCTTTCCATGACCTAGTCGCTGTGGAATGCAACGAAGGGATCAATGCACTGCGAGAATCAATCGTGGGACTTTTGAGCGATCGACAAAGGAGCGGAAGGCCTCCTTCGATTACAAGCGAGCAACGCGCCCAAGTCGTTTCTGTGGCCTGCGAGCCACCCTGTAAGTCAGGCTTACCAATTTCCAAATGGACTTCTGAAGAACTCACTCGTGAATTAATCCGACGCGATATCTTCGAATCTGTTTCCAGCTCAAGCGTCCGTCGTTGGCTTGGCGAAATCGATCTAAAGCCCCATCGCCACAAGTATTGGCTTTTTAGTCCAAACCGTGACACGCCCGAGTACGATGCGAGCGTCAGATTGATTTGTGAAGTCTACGCCGAATCCATCGAGGCGTATGAAAGTTATGGAATACACACCATATGCATGGACGAACAGACCGGTATTCAAGCTCTGGAAAGGATTGCTCCAGACTACCAAAGTATACCTGGTTCGCATGCTCGATTGGAGTATGAATACGCACGACACGGAACAACGTGCCTGTTTGGCAACTTCCATGTTGCGACGGGACGAATGCTCTCGCCGCTTATTCGGCCTACTCGAACCGAAGTGGACTTCGTTGATAATCTGAAGTCGTTGATCAATACCGATCCAAAGGGACGTTTTCGCATCGTTTTAGAAAACCTCAATACGCACTGTAGTGAGTGCTGCGTTCGCTACGTCGCCGAGCAATGCGGCATCGACAAGTCCACACTCGGCGAGAAGGAAAGCCATGGAATACTCGAAAACATGCAGTCGAGGAAAGATTTTCTAAGCAATCCACTTCATCGAATTCATTTCTATTTTATTCCCAAACATAGCTCTTGGCTTAACCAAGTCGAGATTTGGTTTGGGATCCTTCGATCCAAAGTGACCCGATTGGGTTCCTTCTGCTCGGTGACGAATCTTTCGGACAAGATCACTCAGTTCATCGACTACTACAACGACACAATGGCTCATCCTTTCCAATGGACATATCGAGGTAAAACACTGTGTGTTTAGGCAAGTACGGTAATCTGATTAAAACAACCTCACTGTGCGGCGTTGTTTCCAGGCAGAGGTACTACGGCAATCGCGCCCATTCGCATAATTAGCGGACATTCCATCGCGATTGTGCCTAAACCCTAAACCCTAAACCCTCAACCCTCAACCCTCAACCCTCAACCCTCAACCCTCAACCCTCAACAATGCTTGATCTCGCAGTAATTGGACTAGGATATGTCGGACTTCCGCTCTCGCTACAATTTGCGAGAAATGGAACATCTGTACTCGGCTTAGACATCGATCAAGTGAAAGTCGATGCAATAAACGGAGCGAAGTCGTATATTCATCATATCAGTGACGACTCCATAGCCGAGCAAGTGGGAAAAAAACTCTTTTCCGCAGACACAAATTTTTCGCGAGTCGCCGAATGCGGTGCAGTTGTAATCTGCGTTCCAACCCCCCTCAACAAAAACCGCGAACCCGACATTTCCTACATCATCAAAACTGGCGAAGCAATCGCGCCATACTTGCGTGCCGGAATGTTGGTGGTACTCGAGTCCACGACGTATCCTGGGACAACCGACGAAGATCTCCTTGCAGCACTTGAGAAGGGATCTGGATTAAAGGCTGGCAAGGACTTCCACTTAGCCTTCTCGCCAGAACGCGAAGATCCAGGCAATCCAGAAAGCAAAGTGGCAAAGATCCCTAAAGTCGTCGGCGGTCTTACGCCCGCATGCTTAGAAAAAGCTATTGCGCTTTATTCAAAGGCAGTCGAAAGAGTAGTGCCGGTGTCGAGTTGCAGAGCCGCAGAAGCGACAAAACTCCTAGAGAATATTTTTCGCAGCGTCAATATTGCGTTAGTAAATGAACTTAAGGTTGTATATGATGCGATGGGAATTGACGTTTGGGAAGTAATTGACGCTGCGAAAACTAAGCCGTTTGGATTCATGCCTTTTTATCCTGGTCCAGGACTCGGCGGACACTGCATTCCAATCGACCCGTTCTACCTCACTTGGAAGGCTCGCGAATTCGGCCAAACAACTCGGTTTATCGAGTTGGCAGGTGAAATCAACACGTCTATGCCGCTTCATGTTATTCGCAAGTTAGCAGATTCACTGAACGAAGAAGGTAAGCCACTAAAGGGCAGCAAAATTCTTTTAGTTGGACTTGCGTACAAGGCGAACGTGGATGATCCTCGCGAGTCACCTGCATTTGTTTTATTGGACTTACTAAAAAAGCATGGGGCTAACACAGAATTCTATGACCCATTTATACCTATAGTTAAACCTATGCGTGAACATGAACAATGGATAGGAAAACGTAGTATTTCCTGGGACACAGCAGCGCTGGCCGAATTCGACGCAGCACTAATCTGCACGGCTCACGCCAAGGTAAACTATCAAGAGTTGACCGACAATGTGCGACTTGTAGTGGACACTCGCAACGCCACGAATGGCATCAATGCAAAGCACAGAATCGTTCGTGCCTAATGGCTTTCGGGGAAAATCTTTTGTGTTCTTATGCAGGTAATTCGATGCATAAGCACGTCCTCCCGTATTAATTGGTTTAACAGTTCGCCAACGATGGCATGAGTACCGTGCGGCTGAGGCCACCAAGGACGCTGGTTAAATTTTGTAGAAGCGAAGCGACGCTTTTCCATGCGGCTGCCGGCAATTCTGTGTATTTTACAGACTTCCATAAGTGTTCAATTGCATTGAGTTCCGGTGAGTAGAGAGGCAGTGGATAGAGAACCAAGCCAAGTTCTTCCCATTTTTGCTTATGGGCGAGGACTTCTTTGCAAGTATGCGGCGATGCATTATCCAGAACCAAGACAGTCGGCTTTCGTATGTGACCCGCGAAGTCATCTATTACGGCGAAGATTGTTCCGCCATTGATGGATCCTTTATGGAGGTAAGACTTTGTCTTGCCAGATTCATTTTCGATTGCCAATACGTAAATGCTATTCCGCTTGCCAGAAAGTTCGATTTCCGATCGTTCTCCCGCTGGTTGCCATCCATAAGGTACGACAGCTGTTAGCGAAAACGTGGATTCGTCTAAATAGGCGACATTGATTTCTGGATTGCCACAAAGCCTCGCAAGTTCATCTCGCGCAGCCTGAAAGGCTACGGGATCACGCAGGTTCTTGATCGATTTCCGGAAGCGTTTCCAACGCATCCCGGATTTCTTTAAAATACGTCGAAGGGTATCGCGGCTGATCATCTTGCCAAATTCTTCGCTGATCAAATTAATAACCGCTTTGGGATCGGATGGATGCTCCTTGATCATCTCAATCGTTGCCGCTTGCTCATACTCGCTAAGTATTGCAGGGCCACCCACGCGATGCTCATCCTCAAGATTTTCGCGTTTTCCGCTGAACCACCGATTGATCCAACAGCGGGCTGTGTCCTCGTCGACCATAAGTGCAGTCGCAATTTCAATGATGGTGCGTCCCTGGCTACTTAGCAGCACAGCAAGTGCACGCGCTCGCGTCGAATGCATCCGGTGGGTCTTCCAAGTTTCGACCAGCCAATTTCGATCTTCATCGCTTAAATCACTGACAAATACTGATGCAGGACGGGCCACGGTTCTTCTCCCGATTATAACATTCGGGAAGGACGCAAACTGCAAGCGAAGGCTAGCTAAAAATAAACCGTGTCCGATTAGAACTTTAGTGCAATCGGCTCGCCATTAAATCAAGTCATATTTGCCGACGTGCATATATGGTCCGAACGGGAGAAGCCGACTGGCTCATTCGTCTGATCCTAACAGGGTTCGTTTAATTTCTTAGGTCAAAGCATGTCAAGAAGTCGTAGAGTTGCCGCAAAATTCTTTCGCAGTATACTTGGGAGGAATCTACTTTCCCGTACAGGAAGATTCCTGTTCAATGCTGGAAGGATGGATGGGGACGAAGACCAGCGTTTTAACGGCGAATTTCTCTATATCAAGAGAATCCTCGAATACGCTATGTCAAGGCAAGAAAAAACAACTTTATTTGATATCGGCGCAAACAAAGGCTTAGTTACGAGATACGCAGCGAATATATTGAGGAACAAGGGCATTATTTATTCGGCAGAACCATGTATTGAAACTTTCGCAACTCTACAATCTGCAACGAGTGGCTTAGAATCAAAAATTTATCTTGTAAACGCCGCATTTTCAGACCGGATTGGTAGCGGATCACTTCAAGTAGTTGGTCCAAATGAAGGGACCAATTCTCTCGTACTAAGTCTATCGCCAGGAGCTACGACTCAAAACGTACAGTTGCTCACAGTTGACGATTATTCGAAGATGCAAGGTGTCGAGTTCATCGATTTTATCAAGATTGACACTGAGGGGCATGACTTCCCTGTTCTGCGTGGATGTGAGAGGATGTTGGGTTCAGCGTCGATTGGTGCAATTCAGTTCGAATATAACTGGAGGTGGATTGCGCAAAGAACTTATCTCAAGGATGCGTTTGATTTCCTGAGAAAGTATCCGGATTACAGAATTGGCAAAGTTACTGGGAGAGGAATAGAGATTTACGATGAGTGGAATCCTCAAATTGAGACTTTCGTGGAAAGCAATTTTGCCATAATAAAGGAAGACCATTTGTTGGCGATTTCGGTGATTAAACCTTGGTATTAAGTGCGCTTTCTCAGCTTTTTGACAGCAAACTACGTGAACCTGTCGATCAAATTATCTGATACCTGTAGAATAGACGGTTACCGCGGTTACCCCAGATCACTTATGGCATAAAGAGGCAAATAGAAACAAAAATGAAAGTGCTCTATGCATGCACCTTAGACTCCCCGCTCGGCACAAATCATTCTCGCTTTGTTGGTTTGCAAAAGATTCAGGCGAATGTAGAGTTGTTCGACGGTTCTTCGATGTACGATGAACTTCGAAAGATTGGCCGCTGCTTTCGGGATCTTGCGTTCAGTAGGCTTTCTACCGATATAAGCAACAAACTAGTTGCTGCTTGTAGACAAACGCAACCAGATATTTTGTGGTTGGATACGGGGGAGTGGATTACTCCGTCTGCGGTGAATCAGATTCGTGCTTGGGGGACATTTATGGTTCGTCACACCACCGACGCACTTTATCCTAGAAGACCGTTGCTATTGCGATTTAGACGTCGAAGACTACGTCGTACATTCAGTATGTTTGATCTAGTCTTCACAAGTAATGAATGCGACCAACATCGATTAAAGGCAGTGCTAGGCGAGAAAGTACATTTGACAGATCTTGGATACGACGAAAGCCGATTCAACGACTGTCCGATCAGTTTGGTCGATCAGGCGAAGTGGGCAAATGACATAATTTTCGTTGGACACCATGAGGCTAGAACTGAGGCGGCGGTATTGGCTTTGATTGATGCCGGAATAAAGGTCACGATATTTGGAAACGCGAGTTGGTTCAAGTCAAAAAATAAGCATCGCCTTAAACCATATCTACAGAATGGGCTTTCAAATTGCGAATACGAAACTGCGCTCAAGGCAACGAAGATTGGGCTTTGTTGTGTATCTGAATGGAATTACAATCAAACTGCCGGTCGATCTTTTGAAATCCCGGGATCTGGAACTTTTCTTTTGGCAATGCGAACGCCGCGGCACCTGGAATTCTATCGTGAGGGTATCGAAGCGGAGTTCTTCGGCGATCACGATGAATTGGTTCGGAAAGCCCAGCATTACCTCAATCATGATGACGAACGAACTGCCATCGCTGCGGCCGGGCATAGACGTTGCGTAGATTCCGGGTATGCATGGGGAAAAATAATGCAGCGAGACTGGCATAAAACACTTTTAGCGTACGATTTGTGGAAAGCTAAATGAGTGGAGCTTGTGGTTAAGAGAGGAAATGAGAGACGCTCAATTGGCGAGAAGTCATCGGTTGGGATTGCGCTTGCTATCGCTTCAGCACTTATTACCAAGGTATTGAGTTTTGTCTCGCAATGGATCCTTGCACTATTCGTTGCGCCCGAAGAGTTAGGGCTTGCAGCGGTTGCAATGGGAATAATCGGCATAGCTCAATTGTGCCAAGTTGGAAGTGGACTATACGTGGTTTTAGTTACTCACAAAGGAGGTCTCATACGTATCGGAAACGACTCCTCTTACTTGGGACTTGTAGTTAGTTTGATTGTTGCAGTTGCGCTATTCCTTTCCGCTTTCCCCCTCGCCACATTCTACGGTGATTCAAGGATTGCGAGCCTGGTTGTTATTTTGGCTTTGGTTGTTCCAATGGATGCATTTGGACTAGTTCAAACCGCATGGTTGGCACGGCACCTCAGTTTCGGAGCCTTGAACAATGTGAACCTAGCTCAATCACTAACTCGCTTCGTTACTCAGATCATATTGGCGTTTCTAGGTTACGGTGTTTTCGCAATTGTTTTGCCGGTTCTATTTGCCGGTTTAGTCAAGATATTGGCAATTCGTTGTTTAGGCCCTCACATTCCGGGAACTTATCCTCGATTAACGGAATGGCCTGTTCTCTTCCGAAAATCCATGCTTGTGAATTTCAATAATTTTTTGGTTGCAATTACTCAATTCGCAGTGGTGTTAATAATGTCTCGCGCTATGTCTAGTGCAGACTCAGGCCTCTATTTCTGGGGTATGTCAATCGCTGGACAGTCAGCGTTTATTGTTTCTGGTGCTCTGATTTACGTTCTTATTCCAACCTACGCTGCCCTGGGCGATGATCCAAAGCGGCAAATGTCCGTATTTCTACAGACAAGTCTCTCAATCTCTGTCTTGCTTGCGCCTTCTTGCATGATTCTTTGTATTCTCGCCAGCGACCTGATTGAACTTTGTTTTAGTAAGGTCTGGATGGGTGCAGCTCCGGTGGTCAGCATCCTTTCAATTATGTATATTAACCAACCTTTGCTAGCAGGCTCTCAAAGCTTACTCCTAGCGAAGAACCAGCATGGCAGACTCATTTTGTCGAACGGAATCATGGCCATTTTCTCGATCCTGGCAGGCGCTTTCGCATGGCTGGTGCCCTCCTTGACATTGGTTTCCTTCGTGCATGCCGTATTTGTTTTTATGGGTACAATTGCTGTCGCGACAATAGTTTCAGATGGGAGATCAAATTGGAAGTCGGTTGTGCATGTCGTTGTATTTCCGATCGCCCTTTGCATTCCAGCGGCAATTGTCGGCGTCATAACAAATTGCTGCACTACGAATACGCTCGCAAGAGTATGTTTAGTCCCTATGATGTTTTTGCAATTCTACGGGTTAACACTGTGGTTATTCGCCAATGAACTGATTGTGGACGTTCTCGCCCGAGCGAGATCGTGTCTTGCACAAATGGCCCAACGCTTCGTATTGTTTACCCGGTGAAGTATGTTCGGCATACAATCAGAAATATGTCAGACTTGCGGATAGGAATAATCGGAGCAGGGCAGATTGTTGAAGGCTCACACCTTCCAGCTCTATTGGCCTGTTCAGGAGTTAAGGTAGAATGGATTGCGGATTCGAACGAAGTGCAGTGCAATCGACTTGCTAGGATGTTTGGATTAAAATCGGTGCCAATCAGACAGGCAATCGATAATATCAAAGATTTGGATATTTGTCTTTTAGCAATTCCTTATGGAGTTCGAAAAGTATACCTTGAAGAGTGTTCGAAACATCGCATTGCGGTTTACGTTGAGAAACCTCTCGCAAAGTCCGCTGCGGAGCATTTGCGTTTAGTCGAATCGATAGGTGCCACAAGGCTCGCAATAGGGTTTCAGCGTCGGTTCTACCGTTCATTTGGAACACTTCGAGAGATTGTACTCTCCAATGTTTTTGGAAGTCCCAGTTCAATATCCGTTCAATCGCAGAGCTTTTCGCTTAGGTCGGGTGGGGGGGGCTACAAAACCGATTCGTCGGTGGCTGGTGGGGGAATAGTAATTGAACTAGGAATACACTTGGTTGACTTAGTTGTTGATCTCCTGCAACCGACTGAGATCGTTACGACAAAGGTAGAGGGAGTAATTGAGGATGGTATCGATTATCACGTTAACAGCGAGCATGAAATACTCTGTCGATTTGGGAGAGTTCCGATTGAATGCCAATTTAGTCTTCTGGTCCCAGGATTTAGTGGTATCGTAATAAATTTTGGGCGAACAATAGTTACAATGGATATGAATCCCGAGGCAGACCTTTATGTGAAATCTCTTGACACGCAAAGAGTGTTCCGGATAGAGACAATGCTTTGCCCGCCTAAAAACCAAGGAGTTACTTCGGCTCAAGCCTTCGCTTGCGCTTGGGCGGACTTTAGTGCCGCAGTTCGAGAAGAGAAACTTAGCACGATTTCGGCCATACATAGTATCCAAACGACTAAATGGATCGAGTCGATTTACGAGGGGCTAGGGGATGGTTAGAATTGGATTAATTGGTGCAAATGGCCAAGTGGGAGCTGAGGTTGCACTGTTTCTGTCTTCTATTCCAGAAGTCGATCTTACGTGTTTCGTTCGCTCATCATACAGCACAGTTCTTTTTCGAAGAGCTTCAATTCGCAACGTGGTAGTAAATTTAGGTAGAGGCGAAAAAACTAGTGAGCTCTCAGCGTTTGATCTAATCGCGGATTTTTCCTACCCTGCAGGTGCATTGCCTGATTTCCGGCAACGGATATCGACGCATGTTTCCTCAGTAATTTTAAATCTTTCACCAAAGTGTAAATACGCTCACATGAGTAGTTTGATGGCATTTGGAATGCCAGCGGAGTGCCATTCTTTGAAAAATTATCGAATTCCAAGAACAACCTATGCTGTCGTTAAGCGACGAACAGAGCGGGCGGTCTTCAGTGAATCGGCTAGATTTGGAATCTCAGCTTATTGTATTCGACTAGGAGAGGTGCACGGCGTTTTGCAATCCGTTTCAAATCAACTCCAGCTCCAACTTGGTAACAGTCAAATACACGTGGCCGGAGGAAGAGATGAGCCGTCAATTGTTGTTTTCGCATCTTCGATCGCCCATGCACTCATCAACATTGCGAAAGGGGAGGTATTACCGGGACTTTACTCATTGACCTCGCACCCCCAATGGTCTCTTCATGAACTTTATGCTTTTTATCAGTCTTCCATTCCAACTCACTCCGATGTTAGGTATCTTGAGCGAGGAAAACCATCGTTCTATTCGCGCAGCAAAACAACCTTCTTTGGAGTGATGAATCGATATCGGTCTTGGATTGAGGTAATGGCCTTAATGAATAGTCCTTTGTTGTTTTCAAAAGCCAAAGGCATTTTTCGTCGAAACACAAGCCAATCAGTTGATTGTAGTCTACTTTGCAGTGCAATTCAGCAAAAGCCAATCGTCGGAAGGACACCGGGGAACTCAATCGATAATATCCGTTCGGATCGTGACTCTATCAGCCAAGCAATTGCTGTGACCAAGAGAATCGTTCATAGTTCTACGACAAAGATCATTGTCGCTTAGGCGACTGGCTGAAAAGGATCTTATTTCTTCTAAATCGACATCCGACTGTGACTTCTTTATCGACGCTGCCGAGCTTGCGGTCATTGTATCGAAGGATTACGATTGGCCGTCCTTGGTTCTCGTAGAATTGGATGGCGTTGCAACAACCGTTCTCTCTGCAAGCCATTTTTTTTTGCTGGAACAGCATGAGTGCAGCTTCTATACTTAAATGACTACAGACCGCAATTTATCGCTGAATCACGTCTCAACTCCGATGCCAGAGCAATTTCCATCCTTAACATCAGGAACTAGCAAAAATCCATTTTTCTCTAATCTCGATGCCATGCGAGGGGTTTGCGCCGTGCTCGTTTCATTGTTCCACACGACGTGGATGAGCAACATTAGAATTCTGCCGGTCGTATCAAACGGTTGGTTATTCGTTGATTTTTTTTTCATTCTATCCGGCTTTGTTATAGCAAACGCCTACATCTCAATGGGTGCAACCGGCTGAGCGTAGGTCATAATCAGGCTGCGAGTTGGAACGAATCGACGAAGTTGGATCGCTTGTCTCCATACATCGATAAGACACGAGTTTGATGTATTTGCTGAAATTCTTTCCATAGTTTTCCTGCGTCAATGCATCTAAGGTAGAGCATGTTTTGCGCTCCAGCCAAGCTCCACCGCATCCCGCTTCGTTCCATTCGATCCTTGATC
>JAYVPE010000420.1:0-4486 GCA_043757575.1 Pirellula sp. | reverse complement strand
GAAAATCGAGATCAGGATCGCGGTAGCTGACAGGCAACGAAGAGCCCGCCATCCATGGAATATTGAGCTCACGTGCTCGATCGTACATCCACTTTGCGTCCTCCCAGACAGGGCCTGGATGCTTATCATTGAAGACAGGAACAACCTTCCCGAGCTTTTCGAATGACGATGCAATCTCTTCGAAAAATCTTCGGCGTGGATAGAGCTGTTGTCCTTTCTCATTGCGTGGATAATCGCCATGCTCACCGATGCTTAAAACG
This sequence comes from Pirellula sp., assembly GCA_043757575.1. GTDB lineage: Bacteria > Planctomycetota > Planctomycetia > Pirellulales > Pirellulaceae > JBKCUI01. The sequence goes on along the minus strand of JAYVPE010000420.1, from coordinate 4,226 downwards.
CCATCAACGGCAACGGTTCCTGTATCGAGTTCGATAGCTTCTCTGATGGACTTGCAGAGTCGAAATCCATGTTTGGCCGCCAACGCTTTTGCCATATCGTCTACGGGAAACTGATCGACGTAAAGCGACGACAATTTCAAGGCTGGGCCAGTACCACCATCTTGCTTCCAACCTTCTAGTATTTTACCGACTAGAACATCTGCATGGGAGTTTTTGCGATAGATAGTGACAATAGCCGCTACGGACTTGGGAGCTGGTTTCGTATTCGAAGGGTGAAAAGCGGATGAGCAGTTCCAGTCGCTCAAGCCTAATCCAATTGCACCTGAAGATGCAATTAGAAACTGACGTCGAGTGACGGAATTGAATGTTGGCTGCATGATGGCTCAAAGGGGTTCAGGACACGTTTGTCTACTTTGCTCTTATGAGTATAACAAGAGCCCCTGCCCGATGTGTTCGACTATGGCCTTGGCAAGCCGGATTGGCATATGGTGAAAACTGCAAGCCAATCGCCATGAATTGAAACCATCTCAGGATCCAACCGTGAACTACCAGTGCAACGAGAAAAGTTTTGGAAAGCTTGGTCAAGCGGACAGCCAAAGGGCTATCAAGCATTCTAGAAAATCCAGAGGACAAACTGATCACGGTAATCCAATAGTATGCGAATTAGGTAAGTATCTCGTGTATCACGTTGCCATAGTCCATGTCCAATCGCTTGCGCCCTGGGATTTCCATGAGCCGTGGGTTCAAGCCAAGCAAGTGATAGATTGTGGCGTGCAGGTCGGTGACGTAGTGCGGATGCTCGACGGCGTGAAAGCCAAGATCGTCCGTAGCACCATGGATGCCTGGACGAATTCCTGCTCCGGCCAGCCAAATTGTGAAGCCGTGCGGATGATGATCGCGTCCCGTAGCGGACTTGTTGAACATGCCAAATTCGACACCGGGCGTTCGACCGAACTCGGTTGTGAAGACGACGATCGTGTCCTCCATCATCCCGCGACGTTTCAGATCTTTCAACAAACCAGCCACCGGTTGGTCAATTCGCTCGCATGATCGCGAATGGTTCTTCTGCAGGTCACTGTGCGAATCCCACTCACCATAGTCACTCAAATAGACCAGCGTATATCGGACACCGCGCTCGGCAAGCCGTCGTGCAGCTAAACATCGCTGTCCGTAAACAGCGGTCGTCGGATTGTCGATACCATAGAGCTTCTGCGTCTCCTGCGTTTCGCCAGTTAGGTCGAGCGCTTCGGGCACAGACTGCTGCATACGAAAGGCAAGCTCGTACGAATTGATGCGTGCCTGCAATTGCGCATCCTGAGGATACTCGGTGGCCGAGAGTCGATTAAGCTGCAGCAGAAATTCAAACTCACCTCGCTGTTCGATCTCGCTAATATCGGCAGCACGGCGACCAAATGCAAGCGGATTGGCTGGATCGAGGTGAAGTTGAACGCCGCCATAACTCGGACCTAGATAATGCGCATCAAAGTTTTCCTTGACTCGCGGATCTTTAAATTCGCCGAGAAAAACAAACTGCGGCATGTTCTCGTTCAACGTTCCCAGCCCGTAGTTGATCCAGGAGCCGATGACGGGTTCAGGCGAATCCAATTTGTGTCGACCCGTGTGCATCTGAAATTCAGCGGCATGATCGTTGTCGGTGGTCCACATAGACCGCACCACCGCCAAGTCATCGGCGCAAGTGGCCAAGTGCGGTAACCAGTCGCTCACCTCAAGACCCGTTGCGCCGTACTTCTGGAAGCCGACCTGCAGCGGGAAAATTTTGGAATGCAGTTCTCGCTCAATTCCAACCACAGACCGCGAACGTTCGAGGTACATCGGTTGTTTTTGCGGATTCGGCAGTTTGGTTTCATCATAGGTCTTTCCACTGAGTTTGTTGAGCAGCGGTTTTGGATCAAACGTCTCCATGTGGCTAACACCGCCGGACAAGAATATCCAGATCACGTTCTTGGCCCGAGGAGAAAAATGCGGCCTGCCTCCCGGCCGACGCTGCTCATTCCCTTCGATGCCATAACCGTCTTGATGCAGCAACGAGTTGAGAACCACTCCTCCAAAGCCCATGCCAAGATTGTTGAGAAAAGTCCTACGCGAACGGCCGCAGTACGAATATTTTGAATGTTTCATCGTTCCACTCATTTTAGCAAAGCTCTTAACGCTACCGTATTGTCACGAAATCGTTGTGGTTCATCAGCGCATGCAGCAAATTTTCCCGCGCCCGTTCGGCAGGCACTAGACCTGGGGACGCTCCGTCGAATTCCGCCAGCCGACTCGCCTGTTGTTCAAGAAACTTCAGCGACGCCGTTAGCTCTTCGTCTCGCGGTTCTCGATTGAGCACTTGAAGAAATGCGGTTTGTACAAAACGAGTTAGAGCGTCGAATTCTTTCGACTTCGATGCCATTGAATTCGCCGACGCCCACAGTCGTTTTTCCAGTTGTCGGCTCAAGGACTTGGTCAATTCGCTGTTGATGAGTGCCAAAGCTTGTTGCGGTTGGATCGACGATGTTCGACTGTAGCAATCGCAGGCGTTAGCTGCATCGAAAAGTTCTAAAAACTCCATTTTCTCCTCGCCGTGATGAAGAAAATAGAGACTCCGACGTCGAGAGGTCATTCCCTCTTTGTGATCGATCTCGTGGCCACCTAGGGTCGTGTCAAGCTCTCCGGACAAGCATAACAAACTGTCTCGCACGACCTCCGCTTGCATGCGCGATGCTGGAAAGCGCCAGTAAGTTTTGTTGTCCGGATCTTTGACCGATGCCGCAGCCACTTCGATTAATTTGAATTGAAGTGACTGAGGTACCATGCTGGCCATGCGATACGACTGGCTAGTAACAATCAATCGATGAATGTGTTTCATTGACCAACCCGAATCCATCAGCTCGCACGCTAACCAATCCAATAATTTTGGATGCGTCGGACGACTACCATTGCGGCCGAAATCATGTGGCGAATCCACCAGCGCCTGTCCAAAGTGTCGCAGCCAAATGTGATTCACGGCGACACGCGCCGTCAGGGGATTATCTTTGCTGGTAATCCAGCCCGCAAGAGTTGCGCGACGTCCGGAACTGACCTGTGGATATTTGGAGGACAACGGGGTATATTCGCCGAGCTCCTTCGAAAGCGCGGCGTTGGATGTACTGAGTGAGGTTGCTGCCGTCGTCCGTTGTTTCTGCGCAGCTTGCAAGGCCTTGTTGGATATGTCGATCGCCGCTTGGTCGGCTTGCTTCGTGGCCTCAGAGAGTTTTACCTCAGCTATCGCCGCCGCACTTTCTGCCGCCGCACTCTTTGCTTTTGCAGAGGCCACTGCTGCCTCCCGCTCTCCCTGGCACGCCGCTCGAATCAACTCTTTCACTGCGGCTTCATTTTGGCGATCTTCAGCAAGAACTCCAGTCGAATAGCGAACCGAATCGGCTTCGATTCGCTGTTCGAGGCTAGTTAGCTCGATCTGCTCAGCATGCAGTGTCGCTTCCGCTGCAGCAGTACTCAGTACCGGAATCCGTAACGCTTGACGAGCCGCAGGCTCGGATGCCAACGTGTCGCGAGCCTCCGCCATTTGCTTCTCTGCGATGGCGATCGCAGACCGACGTTTTGATCGCTCTTCGTCTTTCACAAACTCCTTCATTCCTGGGTAAGCTGCTGTGATAGGTAGCTTGATTTGCGACGACTGCAACTGACTACCACCGAGCACCGCCGGACCACCAGGACTGACTGGTGGTTTCCCCTCCATCCGCAAACGCGAATCGCCATTGGAGAACATGAACGTCTCTGCAGCTAGATTCTCATCGAAGACACTAACCCTCCCGCTCTTGATCGGACCATAGGAGAGAGCGTACACATACTTTACGAACGGCCCAGGATCCGGTTCGCCTCTCACGCGATCGTGCCGAAGTTCCAGCGGCTCAAAGAACGCTCGAAAACGAAAATATTCTTCCTGAGAAATCGGGTCGTATTTGTGATCATGGCACTGAGCACAATTCAAAGTCAATCCGAGAAAGGCTTTTCCCGTGTGCTCGACCAAGTCTTTTTTCCAAGTCTCGTAGTTCCATTTAAACCAACTGCGCACCAAATATCCTGTGGCCACAATGTTTTCATCGTCACCTGGTAACAACTCATCGGCCGCTAGCATCTCAACAATCATTTGATCATACGATTTGTCTTGGTTGATCGAGCGAACAATCCAGTCACGCCATCGCCAAACCATGGGATAGCTGTTC
>JAYVPE010000419.1:0-4492 GCA_043757575.1 Pirellula sp. | reverse complement strand
GAGGTCGCGGAGGGACGCAGAGTCAGATCGTCATTGAACAAATCTCTGCGGAACTCTGCGTTCTCAGCGGTTAGTTATCCTTGGTAATTGCTTGGGTCCGACCTGGATGAGCATCGGTGCCCGACTTGTAATCGACGCTGGTTCCTCGACGCTGCTCTGATGAAAAACTGCAAATGCTCGCAAAAAACGACAAGCGTCAAAAATTCTCGCCAGCATCTCGGTATTGACGCGAAGGCATGTTTTTGTCTATCGATGAGGGGCGGCCTTGGAGGGCCAGACCCAAACACAATTTTGAAACGGACTTCAAACCATGAAAAAATCGCTATGGCTACCGCTCGCCGCGGGAGTTTTGTTGACTTCAGGATGCGGAACAAAACAAGAAATCGCTAGCACCGGGACCTCAACCACATCCACCGCAATCGTTCAGAATGGCACTGCACTGACCACGCCCAGCGATCCCAAAGAAGTAGTTCGACTCTTCTTGGATAGCATGCGACAAGGAAATGGAGCCCAACTGTCTTCTTTGCTCTCCTCTTTAGCTCGCGAAGAAATCAAACGCAAAGAACTCGAAATCGCTCCACTCGGTTCTCCCTTGGCAACCTTCCAAATCCTCGACGCAGCCGAACAAGATGGTGGCATGCTCGTTTCAAGCACGTGGACTGAGCCGGAACAGCCAGGACAACCAGCTTCCGAGCTGGAGGTAGTATGGGAGTTGCGAAAGGAACCTGCTGGCTGGCGCATTTGCGGCATGGCTGTCGATCCCAAAAATGGTGACGAAGTTCAAATTGTCGACTTCGAAAAACTTGAACCCGAGCAACCCGCACCCACCCAGGATCCGCAACGCGTAGCGGCATTGCCGAACGCACCAACCGGTTTCCCCCCGAATTCCGCCGCACCTGCAGGAAACGTCCAACCAACCAACCTTTCGCCCTCGAACTCTTTTCCTAACAGTAGCGGCTTTACACCCAATAATGCCCGACCTGGCTCCAGCCTTCCGCCAGTAGGAAACCTCCCGCCAGCAGGCAACTACCCGCCAGCAGGGAACTACGCACCTGCTTCGGCAGGTAACTTCCAGCCGACCAACAGTACAATCCCGGCAGCAGCAACTGGATTTCAATCAACCGGTCTTCCGCCATCCAACTTTCCGTCGAACCCGTCAACAAATGGTCTGCCACAACCTTCGGCCCAATATGGAAATCTGAATCAATTGCCACCCATTGTCCCTGGCAATTTTTCGTTGCCGCCAGCCAATAGTGCCCAGCCAACCTCTGGCGTGCCAAACCCAATTCGGCGTTAGTTGACGAGTGAAAACTCGAATTTACGATTGTTTCGCAAACGGCAAAAGAATTGCCGTTTGAATCAATTTTATGAATCCCAACCCGAAAAATCCTTGAAATCTGACTTTCAGAGAACTATTTGGGCTTCTAAGTCAAAAGGAAAGCTCTTCAAGGCTTGACCTATTTTGCTAGAATCCTCTATCTTTGGCACCCCGTCAAAATATGTTTTGGCGGTTGACTACTTTTCCACCACATTTTGATTTGAAATTTGCTGAGGGGAGCACCCTGCTATGGCTTCTATTGAGGAACGAGTAATCGACATCGTTGCAGAACAACTGGGCGTCGAAAAAGACAAGATCAGTCGAGATACTCACTTTGTTAATGATCTCGGTGCCGACTCGCTGGATACAGTTGAGTTAGTGATGGAACTGGAGGAAGAGTTCGACATTAGCATCCCCGAAGAAGCTGCGGAAAAAATCCAACGCGTCGGTGAAGCTGTTGATTACATCGAAAAGCAACAGGCTTAGTCGAATAACAACCAAGTTTGTCCTCCCCTATCTAGGATCGTTTTCGGATAAAGTATGAAACGTCGTGTCGTCGTGACGGGGCTAGGTTGCGTTACGCCCCTGGCCTGTGATGTTGATTTGCTCTGGCAATCCGTTTTGGAGGGCAAGAGTGGAATTCATTTATTAACTGTGATCGATACGACGCGTCATAAAGTCCGTTTTGGTGGCGATGTCACCAACTTCAGTCCTGGTAAAACGGTCGAGGCCAAGGATGTGAAACGGCTTGATCGCTTCACGCTTTTTGCCATGTTTGCGGGCTATCATGCGGTGCAGGATTCGGGAGTGGATTTCAAAAGGGAGGATCCATTCCGCTGCGGTGCGATTTTGGGCTCTGGAATCGGAGGCCTCAATGAGATCGAAGAACAGATGTTCAAATTGTTTAGTCGCGGCCCCGATCGTGTTAGCCCGTTCACCATCCCAAAGATGATGCTCAACGCTGCTGGCGGCAATCTCGCAATTCAGTACGGACTGAAAGGTCCAAACTTTGCCGTCGCAACTGCTTGCGCTAGCAGTAACAACGCGATGGGCGACGCTCTGAAAGCGATCCAATATGACGAAGCGGACATCATGATCACGGGTGGTACGGAAGCGGCCATCACAGCCATGGGTGTTGCTGGTTTTTCCAATATGAAAGCACTTTCAACTCGAAACGATGCTCCCGAAAAAGCAAGCCGACCATTCGATAGCGATCGCGATGGATTCGTTTTAAGCGAGGGCTGCGGAGTGCTTATCTTCGAGGAATTCGAACACGCGAAAAAACGAGGCGCTCGAATATACGGTGAAATCCTCGGATACGGTGGCTCGTGCGATGCTGGCCACATTACCGCGCCGGACGAACAAGGTCGAGGAGCTAGTCGAGCGATGCTCAATGCGCTTCGGGACGCAAAGCTCGATCCAACAGCCATCGACTATATCAATGCCCACGGAACGAGCACTCCACTCGGGGACAAAGCCGAAACCGTTGCCGTCAAGAATGTCTTTGGCGAAGCCGCTCGCACGGTGGCCCTTTCTAGCACTAAAGGACATTTGGGACACGCGCTAGGTGCCAGCGGAAGTATCGAAATGATTCTGTCGATACTAAGTTGCTATCACGACGTTATCCCGCCTACCATCAACCTCGATACTCCCGACCCAAGCTGCGACCTGGATTACACCCCAAATCACTCTCGTCAAATGAAGGTCCGCATCGCGATGAACAACAGTTTCGGTTTCGGCGGACACAACGCCACCGTAATCTGCGGCAAAATTTCCAAATAAAGCGACGAGCGAGCCAGTGATTGAGCACTCAAGAAAATTGCGCATCATCCTCGCAAAATCTTTTTTGTAAGCTACATTCCAAGACCTTCATACGTTAAAATTATTGCGGAATTCAACGCAATTCCGAACTTCCCGAATTTCTAATTGGAGTCCACTGATGAGTCGTTTTACTATGCTCGCTGCCCGCGGTGGTGGTATCGGTTCCATTATCGGTTGGTTTATTCGCATTGTCATTTACGATATTTGCATCACGACAATACAAGAAGTCTTGGGAGTATCACGGTTTGTGGCCCTGTTCATTTTCTTAGGAATACTGGGTGCTATTGCTATCGGTGGCTATTTCCTCAAGCAACGTGTCGCGCCCGGCGTAGATGACTAAGGCCCCACATCCAATCCAACGGCCAATTTGATTCATGAAATACTCCGTTTTGCATGGTCCCGTGTTTTCCGTGCTCGAGATTCACTTGAATCAGGGGGAGTTGGTGATGGCTCAACCTGACAGTATGCTGTCGATGACCTCCGGTCTACAACTCTCCGCGTCAGTGGGTCGTCGAGGGAAAGGCAACGCTTGGCTTAGCGGTGCAAAAAACTTGTTGGGCGGTGAAAGCATGTTTACTGCTGAATTTTTAGCCAAACGGGATGAGCAAGTGCTCACGCTCGCTCCGTCCGTCCAAGGGGACATTCTTTGTCTAAAGTTATCGGACCAATCGGCTTTCTACATTACGCGAGGTGGTTATCTAGCCAACATCGGTGACTGCAATTTGCAGATCAAATATGGCGGAGTGAAAGGAGTCATGTCCAAGAAAGGGCTATTTCTGTTACATGCGAGCGGTAGTGGAACCGTCTTCTGCCAAACCTACGGGGCCATCCTTGAAAAGGATTTGGCTGAGGGCGAAAAGTTCTTCTTGGACAATCGGTTCGCAGTCGCCTTTTCGGACACTATCACCTACCAATTGGTCAAAGCAACCGATAGTGTTCGCGATTCGATCATGTCAGGTGAGGGACTCATCAACCGTTACACAGGCCCTGGCAAACTCTATTACCAAACTCGCGCCAAGGCATCACTCAATTTCCTAAGTTACCTCTTCAGTTCGTATATCTAAGCGAAAGCAATTAACTACGCATGGCGATTGCAACTCCTGTCCCGCGTCGCTCAGATTTAATCGACCAGATGAATCGGGCGAATCGGTTCGCTTGGCTGCTCCTGTTTTTCGAAATTGCTTTGATCGGAATAGTTGCAGTGATTGTTGACTGGCAATGGGTCATGCGTGAACCGATCATCACAACCGTCGCGATAGGTGCGATGGTTTGCCCATTTGCGTCATCCATTGCCATTCACGTGGCCACCAAAAAGAAGCGAATTGAAGATCTCAAGGAGACCACTCGATTCGG
>JAYVPE010000418.1:0-4506 GCA_043757575.1 Pirellula sp. | reverse complement strand
GCAACACGCGAACGTCGCCGTGCTCTTGTAGATACGAAGCTGGAACACGATCACTGACTGGACGCTCGAGCGCTTCGACAACGATCTTCGATTTATGTTCTCCAATCGCCAACAATAGAATGCGTCTTGCTGAAAGTATTCCGCTTAGGCCGACGGTGAGTGCCTGGATTGGCACATTGTCTTCACCGAAAAAGTCGCTTGCTACACTTCGGCGCGTAATTGGGTCAAGAGTGCAGAGTCTTGTTCGGCTTCGTCGCACCGAGAATGGCTCGTTGAAGCCAATATGGCCGTTGAGCCCGATACCGAGGATAACAAGATCGAGTCCACCGGCATGTTGGATCGCTTCGTCATAGCGTCGACAGTGCAAATCAATATCGCTTTGATGGAGTTGGCCGTCCAGAAAAAAGACTTGGTCGGGTGGGATATTGACGTGATTGAGGAGTTGCTCCTGGAGCCAACCACGATGCGACTGGGGGCTGTTGAGGGGCAATCCATAGTACTCATCCAAGGAAAAGAGGACGACACCCGAAAGGTCCAGGCCATCCTCGCGATGTAGCCGAATCAGCTCGCGAAATGTCGTTAGCGGAGTGGAGCCTGCAGGCAGTCCGATAACCGTTTTCTGACCCAAAGCGGCTCGTTCGTGAACAAGTCCAGCCACGAGATGGGCTGCGTAATGGGAAAGCTCTTGGATCGTTTCGAAGCAAAAAGATGGTATGCTGGTTCCGAGAACCGGACGTGCTCTTGGTTGTGTTTTCGAGGAGGTTTCGGCTTGTCTTAGGCTCATGCTGCAAAAAAATGGAAAACGAAATGGAGGATGGTCGAATAACACCATTGTATTCTATGTTATTGCGAGTGCGCGATAGTTTACGGGCCAGAGGAGATCGACTGGTTTTGGCGGAGAGTTGTACCGCAGGTCTCGTTGCAGCGGAACTGGGGAAAATGCCAGGAATATCTGAATTTTTGTGCGGGTCGATGGTGGTATATAGGACACCGACGAAGAGGGCATGGCTAGGAATTTCTTCTGATCTATTGGAGAATTCGTCGATCGGGCCGGTCAGTTCACAAGTGACTCTCGCTTTGGCGGAGGCGATTTTGGATAGAACGCCCGAGGCGACGGTTGCAGCAGCCATAACAGGCCATTTGGGACCTTTTGCGCCGCCAGCGATGGACGGACAGGTGTATTGCGTTGTCGTTCGGCGTGGTGTTAGAAGCAATCTTGAGGACGTGAAGGCGCTCACATTGGCATCGCCACCCGCCGCCGATCTGGATGATCTTGCGAAACGAGGGGCAAGGCAAAAAGAGGCTGCGTATGTTTTGATTAGCTGGATCGAAACTCAGATAGGAAAAACCGGTTCTTAAACCTTCGACTTTGATTCGTTGCGACATATTGCAATTTAATCGATTTAGCGGGTGTATCGCAGGCCGAAAGCTCAATGGAATCTGGAAAATAGCTGAACGAAGTCCTGATCTGATGCTAATGGCAATTGACGTACTTCCTGGTTTTCTATAAAAATTCAAGAACAAACTGCACCCATGGCGCAACTGGATAGCGCATCGGTCTTCGGAACCGAGGGTTTCAGGTTCGAATCCTGATGGGTGTACTGTGTTGGTTTTACCAACGATTTCATTGGTCGGACGCACTTTTAAGCGTACCGTCGAAACACGACGAGCGACCCTACAATTCTGAAGTTTGTACCGAAAAACTGTCCTAGCAAGATAGTACACTCCGGCTACAAGCGACTACTTTGGAGGTTCGTTTTTCAATGGCTAGACCAAAAGCAAGTGTTCCGGCGATTCGTTACCATATCTCAGGCAACGCGGTAGTTTCCATTGCCGGCCGCGATTTCTATTTAGGAAAGCATGGAAGTGTCGAGGCGTGGGCACGCTACGCGGTGTTGGTGGCCGACTACCAACGCAATGGCTTAACGCTCCCCGAAGGCTACACGCTTGACGACGTGAACGCTAAAGCCAGTTTTTTGATGGCACCACAGGCCGAAACCCATCAAGCGAATACGCCAATACTGGTTTGCCATGTGGTAGCGGGTTACCGGGAGCACATCAAGATCCGGTATGGAAAGCCATATCAGGCGACTGATTTGGCAAGGAGACTCGGCATTTGCGACGATCTAGAATTGCATGACGGTAAGCTTTTAGCGAACGACTTTGGAAGCAAGAAGCTAAAAGAGTATCGGGCAAGGTTCATTAAAAAAGGCGACAAGTCCCGAAAGTACATCAATAAGTTAGCGAGCGAGATTCGACGGGTTTTTCGCTGGGCAATCGCCGAGGAACTTATCGACGCCACGGTACTAGTGAAACTCAAAGCGTTGGATCCGCTTGTGGGCGGTGAGGCATCCTATGAGACCGAAGACCGTTGCGCGGTTCCACTTGAGCATTTAAGGGCGACAGCGAAGTATCTAACGCCAATTGTCCGAGATATGCTTACCGTTCAACTAGCCACAGGAATGAGGCCTAGCGAAGTATGCCGAATGCGACCGTGCGACATTGACCGCCGAGGCGACGATTGGATCTACAATCCATGCGAACACAAAACGAAGTGGAAAGGCCAGAAGCGATTCATACCGCTGGTCGGTGAGGCCAGGACAGTAATTGAGAACTACTTAAATCGAGATCCGAAAAGTTACTGTTTTTCACCAGCGGAATCGGTGGCTTGGTGGCGCGCCAAACAAAAGGCAGATTGCAAAGGGTATGGTTCGTACAAAAAACAAAAAGACGAACCAAAAAAGCAAGCTGGGGATTGCTACGACTCTCATAGCTACCGGCAGTCTATTCAACGAGCTGCGGAAGCGGCTAAGGTGCCATCGTGGACGCCGTACCAGGTGCGCCACTTAGTTGGCGTGACAGTTGGCGAACTACTGCAATTAGAGAGCGCCAAGGCGTTGCTAGGCCATTCCGACATCAAGACGACCCAAATCTATTCTAAGTCGACCATGCGGCAAGCAATACAGGCGGCGCACTCCGCGCCAACAATGGAAAACAAGTAGAATAACCACATCGCCAGGGGAGTAGCTACCCCGTGTTACCCAGGCCGCTAGTCCTCTAGCCAGCGGCCTGGGTGACAGCGATTCTTTCAAACCCTAGAGGATTCTAATGGATAAACTACATGATCGCTTTCAAGATGGCGCAAAGCGTTTCCTTGAATGTATCTCCAGCGACGAACGAAACGCTGAGCATAAACGCTTGATGGCGGAAATGAATAACGCCACGTCGGACGCATGGAGCAGCGGGTTACTCAACTCGATTACGCCACTCGTGAAGCACTTCGAACGGTTAAAAAATAGTCCGTTTCAAGATCGCTTCGAAGTGACGATAGGTAGCCAGATTTTTAGTGATTTGGTTGGTTATGTCGAACTGGATTCAAGCCAGAACGACAAAATCGATTGGGATACTGACGAATCAGGCGAAACAGTGACGCGCATCGACCCAATCAAGTCGTTCTATCTTAAACCAGGTTTTCTAAGCGAATGGGGACTTGTGAAAATGCGTCCAGTTTATGTCGGAGAGGTGTTTTTCGGTAATCCGGAATACGTTTCCCCATGGGTAGGATCAAAGGTTTTCAGCGACTCGGATGAAATCGCAAATGATTGGATAGAAAGCGCCAACGCGCCCGAGATCCTGAAATATCATTCAGACTCGTGCGCGTTCCTGGCCAATGTATTGGAATCGGAACTGAAGCTTTATTCCGAGTTGATGCTAAAGCAAGACGTGGCAAAATCGCTGGGAATGAGCGATAAGAAGCTGCAGCGCAGTTTACGCAGCGGAGCAATTCGCCATCTGGCGGATTCACCAACTGCAAAAATGATTCGCGTTCACTCTGATCACTTAAAAAACATTTCAAAACTTTAAGTGGACGTAAGTGGACAAGACCCTTTTAGAGTCTTCAGTCCGCGATTCTATCGGTCTAGATTTCTTGTGTTGCGTTTATCGCATTTACTCACACAAGGATTTTGACGATGACATCTGACGCAGTATCACGCATTCTATGCGAGGACGTTCTAACGATCAGTCAAGCGCGAACTGAGCTTTCCCAAATCGCTGGACATCGACCGGATAAGGCGACTTTGTGCCGTTGGATTCATCGTGGCGTTGGAGGCGTTAAGTTGGATGCAATTCGAATCGGTAGGCAAATTCTCACATCGAAGCAAGCGCTAACGCGGTTCATTGCAGCGCGAAGCAAATCTATCTAAGCCAAATAAAAAAACCGCCAGGAAATACTAGCGGTTCTCTTTTTTCTTAGCGCCCGGCAAGGCGACTTTCAACAACTGGAAATCTAATTATGGCAACGATGCCGCTACCAAGCAAGCCACAAATTCTAATAGTTGCGCACGGCAACGAATATTTGCAAGACAAGAAGTCTCCGACGACGCTTGCGACAGACATAATCGACCGACTCTATGAAAAGATTGCATCGGGCGAGATGCGTCAGTTGCTTAAGCTTGGACCAGCTCTAAATGGCTTAGAGATCGGGTGTGGGCTCGTTACTGTCAT
>JAYVPE010000417.1:0-4515 GCA_043757575.1 Pirellula sp. | reverse complement strand
GTTGCGGATCGAGAACCCGTGTGCGTTCCCGTATTGAACTTCGCAAGGATACTGCCTCGTCCACCGGGAGGAACGATTTCGGTTTCTACAATCGGGGTAGTGCAACCGCAAGACGTCCGCACGCTTCGGACTTGGATGGTTTGATTGTAGAGATTGTCAAAGGTGAATCGATATTCGGTTTTTGCGGCTCGCGCCACCGTCCCAAAATCATGACTTGTCGTTTTGAAAAGACTGGAAAGTTGGTACGCCGACGCAGTCGACGCCCAGGCCGCTATAACAATAGCGGTCGCCACAAGGGTGCGCATAAAAAATTCTCCACGGATTACTGGGATTGGATTGGTAGGAAATCGGGTTGTTGCAAAGATGGGTCGTGAAATCGCTGATCGATTCGATTGGAGCGGAGAATCAGCGGCGACGCATAATAACAACGGGTTTGGAGCGACCCGATGCGAGGTGCTTGCCTCACTGATCGGATATCAGCATCATGCGTACTGCCAACACAGTATTTTGCAGTTATTTTTTCCTTTTGCACTAAAGTTCGCTCCTCGTTTCCGGATGTCCCGAAAAACCTACGAAGACGTCAGGAGCATGACAATCGGAAATATAGACGCGTTACCTAGGAAAGCAAATTTGGTATATTCGCAATCCGGCTTAGCCGCTCGCCGGGACGCAGTAAATTGCGGTTAAAAACGCGGCTAGTTCGCGCGGCTCAACCCAAAAATCTAGTCTGGACACCGCCGCTAGCTTGTTTAAGCATGGCCCTGACAGGCTGGAAGCCAATATCGCTTTGGCGGAGCCATAAGCGACAACTTCCCCCACAGCCCTCGATGCATTGGAACATGGATGCCAGATTCAAAAAGCAGGGACGCGGAAGCAACCCTGGAACTCTTGTCAGCTTATCGAACATTCGATGGGTGCTTCGATGAGTTGACTACGAACACGGGAGAGATCCGATCTGGCTACCGTCGATTGTTGGGTGTTGAGCCAGGTATTTCTGGCCAGGAGGCTTACGTTCGCTGGAGACTGGCAAGACAATCACTTAAGGATAATGCACCGGCTTTTTCCGGACCGCTTAACAAATCCGGTACCACACACGCCTGCGATCTAGATCCTATTCCCTTCGTAATCGAAGTGTCGGAATGGAATGGTCTTTACGCTGGTATGCAACAGCGTATGCAAGTTCTCGATCTATTGCTCCAAGATGTATATGGAGATCAACGGCTTTTAGCCGATGGAGTTCTTCCCAGTGAACTCATCTATGCATGCCCTGCCTATTTGCGTCCAGCCAAACGACTTCCGGGTGCAACAAACCCCCGCAAGCTCTACCTTTACGCAGCCCAAGTCTCACGCACCAGCACGGGGAAATGGCAAGTTTTGGCAGATCGAACGCAGGGACCTAGCGGATGTGGCCACGCGGTTGAAAACAGAATTGCAATGTCTAGAATTTTGTCGGATGAATTCCAGAAAATGCAGGTCCAGCGGCTGGCCGGTTTTTTCTCAACGCTACGGCAATCGCTACATGATGCTTCACCGATCCGCGAAAAGAACGCTCGTTCGGTATTGCTCTCCCCAGGTGTACAAAGCCAAACACATTTCGAGGACGCATATCTCGCTCGGTATCTTGGGTTTACACTCACTCAGTCAACTGATCTGACGGTTCGTGGTGGAGCGGTATACCTCAAGACGTTAGGCGGGCTTGTACGTATCGACAGTATTCTCCGTCGCCTACCGGATACTATGTGCGACCCTCTCGAAATTGATCCGTCGTCCAGCGAAGGAATCCCCGGTTTGGCTCAAGCAGCTCGAGAGAACAAAGTGCTGCTGGCCAATGGGCTTGGTGCAGGTTGGACCGAGAGCCCGGCGGTGACTGCAATCTTGCCCAGGCTATGCAAAGTTCTCCTGAATCAGGAGCTGATGCTGCCGAACATGCCGATGTGGTGGTGCGGTGATCAAGCCGCAATGGAATATGTCATCGCCAATATAGATAAACTTCTTTTGAGAGACTCGTTTGTTCGCCATTCCGCAAATCAAACCAACGGGGCTCACCTCAGCTCCTATCAGCGAGAAACGATAACGGCTGATATTCGCAAAACCCCTTGGAGATATGTCGCCACCGCCTTGACTGAATTTGGGCGAACACCCACCTGGGTAAACAATCGTGTAGTAGCTTGGCCCTCCGTAATTCGGCTATTCGGATGCGCTACGAAGAACAAGTTTGAGATCATGCCCGGCGGGGTTGCGCGTGTGGCTGATTCTGTTGAGAAACTAAGCGAGAGCCTCGTCTGCGGCTCGATGAGCAAAGACGTTTGGGTACTCAATAATGGTCCTGTAAAACCGATGACGTTGCTGTCCTCTGGAAAGCAAAATATCGAACTTCTTCGTACCGCGATGGATCTTCCTAGCAGGGTCGCTGAACACATGTTTTGGCTAGGTCGTTTCGCCGAACGGATGGAGTTTATGGCCAAGCATGCGAGATACTGCAGTTTCCAACTCACTTCCGAGGTGACTTCGGACTCGCTACCGTCTCAATGGCAGGTAGTTCGAACGCTTTGCGAGAGCTCGAAATTACCAAGTGAACCTCCGCGAGACGAGACCTTGGCTCTCCATGAAATGAGGCAAACCGTCCTTCACTTCGTCTTCGACGAAAACCAAACCGACGGACTTGCGAATGCTGCTAATCGAATCATCCGAAATGCGGTGACGATCCGAGATCGGCTTAGCCTGGACTCTTGGCAGATACTAAGCCGTCTCGACTATGCGTCTCTGACACCGTGGCCAGGTCAGCGAGAGCGAATGGGAGAAGCGTTATCGACACTCAATCAAATGATCAGTCACCTATCTGGCTTCGCGGGCCTTGCGTCGGAGAGCATGACGCGTGGGCCCGGTTGGCATTTTTTGGATCTAGGGCGAAGAATCGATCGAGCGCAGAACTTGCTTCGATTGATCGAACTTTTGCTAGTCCCTTACGCGAAAAACTCTCGGCAACTCCTGGAAGCATTGCTTGACATTTGCGATAGCTCGATGACCTACCGCTACCGCTATTTGATGAGCTACGAGATTGGACCGGTACTTGACTTGTTGGTGGTGGATCCATCCAATCCACGCGGTTTAGCTTTCCAGTTTGTTCAAATTCTTCAACACTTGGACGCATTGCCTGCGGCAGACAAAGCTGAAGTTGCTCGCTATCGAAAAAAAATCACCGAATGCAGAGGCAACCTACGTCTTTTTGATGCCGATGCCTTGGGTGAGGACATCGTCACGGATGAATCGGGGAAAGAAGAGCGAGCGATATTGAGAAGTCGGCTTCGCGAATTTTCGTTGCAGCTTCATGATCTTGGCGACTACATCTCCCGTAGGTTCTTGACTCACACCGCAGCTCGTCAAATAGATGACATGGTTAACCAGTAATGGCATGCGTCAAATAGTCAGGCACCGGACACGTGCCACTACTGGCCATGTTTCAACCGCAGTTCGATTCTTCACACACCACACCTCGTTATGCAATGCCACCGTTGGACAAATGTGGCGAGGGATCCCGTAGACAACTGTACCAACGGGATAGGCATCGGCTTTGGACGTTTCCAGAACCAAGTGCTCCTCGTTATGCATCACGGGTATTGAATCCTCAAGCCCGAACCATCGGACACGTGGCTGTGGCATCTCTGAGGCCACAGCTTTGTGTCCCAAGTCGATACAAATACGGTTCGCGGTCGGGCGACTGACGACGCGAGCTAGTAGCACGGCCGCGTTTTGAAAATCCAAGTCAGGAGATATCTCGGGTTGTCCGAAGTCCCACAGCACCGTTGTCCCTGCGCCAACCTCAATGTCTTTGCGTTTCGCCAGCAATCGTGACGTGGGCGTGCCTGCGGCGATGATATTTGGTACCTCCAAGCCCTCTTGGTGCAAATCGTCTATCAACTTCCATACCGGTTCATAGGCGCGCCGCGTTTGCTCAGTAAGCTTCGCGAGATCCGGTTCATGCAAATGGCCATCGTACGCATGTAGACCACCTGGGCAAATTCCATCGGTGGTCGACAACGACCGATAAAGCTCAGCCGCAAGGGGACTAGGCGTTATGCCAGTCCGGTTCATCCCGACATCTAAATCCACATAAAGACAAGCGATAACGCCTTGCGCTTTCGCACACGAAGCTATCTGAGAAAGTGATTCTGGATTGTCGACCATCGCGGAAAAATGAGTGCCAGGAAATCGCTTGATCAACTCAATAAAACGTCGAACGTTCGGTCCGACGGGTTGAAAAGCCAGAAAGACGTCTTTGCCGCCAGCGCTGGCTGTCATTTCCGCTTCAGCGATTGTCGACGTCTTGAATTTGTCGATGCCGACTTTTCTTTTCATCGCAATGATTTGCGGAATCTTGTGCGTCTTAACATGGGGCCGAAGCCGCGAAACATCGCCTGCCGACTCGATCATCCGCCGCAAATTTTCCTGGATACGGTCGGGATAAATCAATAAAGCTGGCGATGAAACGTCGTCTTCGTTGTCAATGGAGTACCA
>JAYVPE010000416.1:0-4517 GCA_043757575.1 Pirellula sp. | reverse complement strand
AATGACAAGCGAATGACCCTGAATGGGTCAAAGATTCTGCGATCCTTTCCGGATCGGCACGCACGGTACGAAACTTCTTCCGGTGGTGTCGCTCCGCTTAACCACCGGCTACCGTGCTGATATCCCTTCGGGATGAAAAGTTGCGCAGCTTTAAATGCTCCACAACCCCAATGTTTTAGCAGCCCAGGTATCGACGTCTTCTTTGGTCGCCAGTCTGCCACAACTACCGAAGGCGATTGAGGGTGCGTCGGTACATGTCGGGGAAAGGTAGCGAATGAAAGAGAACGCTTGGCGTTGTGATTAGGATTGCATTCTGTCGAGTCGTGCCAAGCATCGATCGATGCGATTGAGCGTTTCTTCTTTCCCCAGGATTTCGAAATAATCGAAAATACCAAGGCCACTCGATTTACCCGTAACCGCAATGCGCAACGCGCTGATGCAAACTCCTAATTTGATTCCACGCTGCTCGACGAATTGCTTGAGCTGCGGCTCGAGTGCATCATGGGAAAGCGAATCTGCGGCGGACATTACATTTCGAAAGTCTCGAAGCGCCGAAATCGCTTGCGGATCGCCCGCCAATCGCTTTTGAAACAATTCGGGGTCAACGACCAACTGCTCGGCCGATACAAACAGTTCGTCGAACTGCAGGACATCGCCGGCGACCTTGATTCGATCTCCTGCTGCTTGAACGATCTTGCACAATCTATCGGCTACATCGCACGGCGGTGGGTCGGCCACCAAGCCTGCCTTCTGCAGATACGGTAAGACCATCGCAACTTTCTTTTTGAGATCGAGGTTGTTCATCCAACGGGTCTGAAACGCAACCAGTTTTTGCGGATCAAATGATGCAGGGGCTTTGTTCACTCGTTCGAGCGAGAAATGCTTGATCGCGTCCTCCAACGTAAAATGCTCGGTACTGTCGTCGAGAGACCAACCGAGCAGAAGCAAGTAGTTTAGTATGGCACCCGGCAAAAAACCTGTTTCGCGATAGAAATCGACGACAACCGGATTAAAGGTTTCCTTGGACACTTCTAGTTTGGCGCGATGGGCAATGGTTTCACCCATCTGGCATAACGCTGCAAAGTCTTTTTGTTTGAGATACTTGTCTAATTTGCGTTTGCTCAGCTTGGCAGTACCACCTGGTTCTGCCACGTACGGCAAGTGGGCGTAGATCGGTAAGGGGTAGCCAAGGCTTTGCGCGATAAAGACTTGTCGGGGCGTGTTAGGCAAATGCTCCACGGCTCGAACGACGTGCGTTATTTGAAAATCGTAGTCATCGACAACGCTGGCCAAGTGATAGAGGCAAGTGCCATCGCCGCGTTGTACGACATGATCCTGTTCGTCGGACCACTCGAATGAACAGTCCCCTCGAACGATATCGTGGAACCTGCATTGGCCCGATCGCGGCATCTTCAACCGCACGACCGCGTGTCGTCCTTCTGCCTCAAATGCAGCCTTCGTCTCCGGAGTGTCGGCCATGAAGCGTCGATCGTAGATATACGCCTTACCATCTTTTTTTGCTTGCTCCTTTTGTGCGTCTAACTCCTCGGGCGTCGCAAAGTCGACGTAAGCGTGGCCCGTTTCCAAGAGCTTAGCAGCCGCTGCTTGGTAACTCGCTGAGCGTTGCGATTGAAAATAAGGAACAAAAGGACCGCCAACCTCTGGTCCTTCGTCCCAGTCTAGGCCAAGCCATTTGAATCCATCTAAAATGGGTTGCAGTGCAGCTTGGACATTGCGATTCTGATCGGTATCGTCAATACGAAGGAGGAACTGGCCACCCGCCTGCTTTGCTAGCAGATAGTTAAATAGTGCAGTCCGAACGCCCCCGATATGGAGATATCCAGTTGGGCTAGGGGCAAAACGAGTGCGAATCGTCATCAGGCATCGACTTTAAAAAGGGAAGGGAAGGAATGTCAGGTTGGTCCGAACTAGTTCACAAGGTAACATGATGTCCCAAATTCGTCACGCGTACCGTCCGGCATGTGAGAGACGAATGAGAGTGGTCAGTCGGATATATCAGCTTGAAGACAGGCTGACCGACATGTCCTCTTTGGATCGAAAAGGTAAATTCATGATTCGAAAAGCCCTAGTTGCAGTTTCACTCGTACTAATCGGGCTTGGCCTCGGTTGGGCATTTCAAGGGTTTGGATTTGGTCGGCTAGCAAATGCCGATCCTCAGCGGGATGGAATGCAATTCCCCGATGGCTTTGTGGCAATGACGACTGAGGAAGCCATCAACGTTTCCGTCTACGATCGAACCAATCGCAGTGTCGTGAACATTTCGACGAATTCGGTTCGACCTGAATCTCTCTTTAGCTTGACCGAAATCGAAGGAAGTGGAAGTGGTAGCGTCGTCGATCAACAAGGGCACATTCTGACTAACTATCATGTGGTCGAGGGCGCAAAGCAAATAAGCGTTATGCTATTCAATACAGACTCTTTTCCAGCGGAGCTAGTCGGGCAAGATCCAGACAACGACATCGCAATTTTGAAAATCAACGCACCCGACACTCTGTTGTTTCCACTGCAATGGGGTGAATCATCCAATCTGCGAGTCGGCCAGCATATTATCGCTATTGGCAATCCATTCGGACTTGAAAGGACTATGAGCACTGGTATTATTTCCAGCTTGAATCGCCAGATAACTTCCAAAACACGCCGTATCATTCGATCGATCATTCAAATCGACGCGGCTCTCAATCAAGGTAACTCCGGCGGTCCACTTCTTAATTCACGAGGGGAGTTGATTGGAATGAACACAGCGATAGCAACTCGCAGTGGCGACAACGCCGGTATTGGTTTTTCGATCCCCGTCAATACAATTCGTCGAGTGGTTCCTCAGCTACTTGCCACCGGGCGTGTGCATCGGCCAACGATTGGCATTATGCAAGTCTTCGAAACGGACAAAGGGTTGCTCGTAGTTGTTCTTACACCGAACGGTCCTGCCGAGAAAGCCGGGATACGAGGCTCGAAAATTGAACGCAAAAAAGTCCGACGCGGCATACTTGTTTTTGAGCACGAGGCGATCGATCATAGCCAATCGGACTTGATCGTCGGCATCGATGGCCAAAAAGTTAAGCAATCAGACGATTTGTTGAGCGTGATCGAAACCAAAAAATCGGGCGATCAAGTTGTCTTAAATGTGATTCGCAATGGACAAATTCTCCAGGTGCCAATAATGCTGGGAAGCAGCGAGTAACAGCCTAAACTGCCCAGGCCACCGAGATTCTCTTTCGGGTGATCGAGTTCATGCTGTATTCTGGAGGCCTACCACTTACGGGAAACCCGCCTTGCCTGCCCTCGTTCCTTAAAACAATGCATTTGTTTCAATTCCCTCCGCAGACATTTCGAATATTGCCCCACGTTTTTTTATGTTTGCAGGTTGCCGTCGTTTTCGCGTTTGCTGGCTGTGGAACGACCAAATCGTTTACGGCTACCGAACAGCTACTCATGTCGGATGCGGTCGATTCAACACTTGCAAAAATGGATTTTCGTGCGATCTCTGGTCACAAGGTTTTTCTCGACACTCAGTATGTCGTAGGTGCTGGCAAGGTGATACCAGGCGTTGCGATGCCAGTCAATTTGGTGAATTCAGACTATGTCATCAGTGGCCTACGACAACAACTGACTGCGGCGGGCTGCATGTTGGTTGATACGAAGGAACTGTCCGAAATAATTTGTGAAGCACGATGCGGTGCTTTGGGAACCGATGGTCACAGCATGATCTACGGCCTGCCTGCGAACAATTTTCTCAATAGTGCCTCATTTGTTATCCCAGGATCGCCTTCGCTCCCAACAATTCCAGAGATTTCTGTTGCAAAACGAGATATGAAGAGCGCGGCGGCCAAGGTTTCCGTCTTCGCATACGATCGAGAAACACGAGAACCATTGTGGCAATCAGGTATCGCGCAAGCAGGCAGCAGCGCTAGAGACACCTGGATTTTGGGTGTTGGTCCGATCCAGTATGGGACAATCTATAATGGAACTCGATTTGCAGGAAAGCGTTTCAAAAGCTTCGGAGCCAATACGGATGAATCTCGAATCGCCCAGCGAGCCAATGGCATCGATCATCGAAAAAATTATCTCTTTGCAAACAAGATATTCAACAAAACGATTCCTGACGAATCGATAGCAGAAGTCGAGGCTCAGGGTACGGGAACACCAAAGGTCAAACTAAGTGATCTGCCTAACAGCGCGACTGTGCGATAGGCCCGACGGAGTTGACGAACGATCCCGCGAACGGAGTCGCGGGACCACTGCGGAGTCGCGGGACCACTGTGGAGCAGCGGCTCCGACCGCTGCTTTCATGTGAATCTATATCAAGCGGCTCGTGTGATTGCTGTCTGCTCAACGGCCGTGGCTGGTAGTTCCACTCTTTGCAACAACCCACCTTGTACCGCCGCAGCAAAGACAGTTGACTTCGAATGGCAGAGCCGAGGCAGCCAGTAAGTAATCGCACTGCCCTGTTGACTTTCGACGCCCCAGCTTCCATCAATGATAATGAGGTCGCTTGGCAA
>JAYVPE010000415.1:0-17144 GCA_043757575.1 Pirellula sp. | reverse complement strand
AGAGGATATTTCTCACTACTCGTTCAATTCCAGAATTCTTGCCAGTCGCGATGGTATGCGACGCATCCACGAACAACCGCATCGGCTGGTTTCCGCTTTCATACACGTGGTGGAATATGGGATTCACTTGCTTGGTCGATCCTATGCGATTCTTTTCCAATTGCCTAACGCAAGGGATAGCCAATCGACCCCATAGCGTCAAGATAAGCTTTGACTTGCTACGCAGCGATTCGTTTGCCGAGTTGAAGAAAATCAAGATCATGATCTACCATCATTGCAATGAGCTCTTCGATGGTCGTCGAGGCTCTCCACCCGAGTTTTGCCTCGGCTTTTGACGCATCTGCAACAAGCGAGCGAGAGTCATTCGGACGAGCAATGTTAGGGTCGAGTGAGACCCATTGCTGCCAATCCAATCCAACGCGATTGAAAGCTGTTTCCACTACAAACTTTAGGCTTGTTAGGCACCCGGACCCGATGACAAAGTCTCTCGGCATGTCCGATTGGAGCATTCGATGCATGCAATCCATGTAGTCTTCGGCGAACCCCCAGTCACGAGAAACATTCAAATTCCCCAACACCAAACTATCTTGAAGTCCCCGGGAAATTGCTGCAACGGCCTTTGTGATTTTTCTTGTTACGAAACTTGGATGACGTCTTGGAGATTCATGATTGAAAAGGATTCCGCTGCACGCAAATAAACCATAACGATTCCTGTAACTCTCGATCAGTCCGAAGGATGCTGCCTTGGTGATACCATATGGGTTCATTGGTCTAAAGGCTGTCTCTTCGTTCTGAGTCAATTCTGTTGGTTGGCCAAATATCTCACTTGAACACGCGTATGCCAGTTTCGGATTCAATGACGACGTTCGAATAGCTTCCAAAATGTGAGTGGTCACTTCGAGATTTGCAGCGACAGTTTCGGCAGGATTCTCCCAGCAGGTCGGGATAAAACTGATCCCGGCCATGTGATAGATTTCATCAAGCCCATGCTCTTGGATGGTTTGGGACCATGCATCGGTGGATAAAAGATCGAATGAAATGAGCGATACGGGAAGCGCCCCTAGTGATACTCTCGCATCCTTGATGTTCCGTGACTGACCAAGCACACGATAACCCTTGGACAGAAGCAGTGTCGCTAGATAGTACCCATCTTGTCCTGTGACACCGGTAATTAGAGCATTTTTAGTCATCAAATCGGCTCTTCCTAAGGAATCCGTTGCCTCACCTTATTAATAATGCCTACGGCCAAACACTTCTGCACCCAAAAAAGCACGCATCAAGCCGTCTTTCGATGTGAATCGAAATTGCGATAGAAATAGTTCTGTACTTTTTGAGTCGCCTGCTGCCACCGACCACGAATGGTTCTTCGTTGTGACGACGCTCGATGGATCGACAGTTGCGTACTAATCGCGGCACAATGCTCAGTAAGTTTTTGGTTCTGACTGAGAAGTTGTTTCATTTCATCGAAAAACGCGCCGTTCGTTTGTGCTTGCAAATCTCGTAATCGTTGATTCTCATCTTCCAACTGAACTGCTTCGTGAGTCACGAACGCATCCAAAACGTTTGCCGGAACAAGAAGTCGACCGGCACGATCGGCGTCCTCTTGGCGAACGTAGTATCGATTGAGGCCGTCGAAAAAAACATCTAAATAGTTCTGTTGCCTAAGGAAAGACCTTGCCAGCTCATCGCAAACGTCGCCGGTTGTTGGTTTTGTACACTCTATAACAACAACCCGCGGTCGCCACCTAAACCAGTCGATGGATCGAATCACGTTCATCTCAAAACCTTCGACGTCAATTTTGAGAAAACCGATGTTGCGAATGCCCGCATCGGCTAGGTGTTGTGATAGCATACTGACTTGCAACACGTGTTCTTCGACAATATACCCTAGACTTTTATAGTTGTCGGCCAGATCCTTATCGAGCGTTGAAAGTCCGCCGTTGTCTTCGCTCGTATCAGCTGCGACTCGAATTTCGAAAAATACCATTTCGCCTGCAATGTCCGTTACAGCGCAGTTTTTGTTGATGTCTCGTGGTCTGGATACGCAGAGCTTCTCGAATAACGAACGTCGAGGTTCAACATTCAGACCGTTCCAACCCATATCGTAAAAATGCTTGGTAACGGAATGGAATATGGGGTGCCCTGCACCAACGTCGACGTAGAACTGCGGCGAGTCTCCATGAAAGAATCGATTCAGCAGTACGTCTTCACGGTTCTGAGCGTAACTGATCATGTCAATTCCATTGGTCTTGATCTGCTGATGGCTATAAACGTTCTTGGAAACTCGATTTCGGATCGAACACTGATTCGATCTCACCGCATCCACGTTTGCGATTGTTTTCGACTAATTTCCTCGATTTGCGGACGCTACGTCAAGCTCAATAATCATGCACCCACCGCCGGAATTTCGCTTGCTTTCGGGAAATCGGATAGGATCTGCGGATAGGATGTCATTTAATATTGAGTTGCTTTAACACTTGAGAATCACGCGACAACACATTTTAGAGGGACGGACGTGCACATGACTTCGGAACAAAGAGTGAATCAGCCTGCATTTCGTGCCGCACTGGAGGAATTGGGACTCGGGGCCTTAAAAATTGTCGATGTGGGAGCGCGGTGGGGAGCGGGTGAATCTTGGTTTAGAATTGCTCCGTTGGGGCGGCTTTATGGGTTTGAGCCAGACCCTGAGGAATGCGCGCGACTCAACTCCCAACCAAGTTTTTCTTGCGAGCAGTTTTTTCCGATGGCGCTTGGCAAAGTCGACGGCGAAGCGGTGCTTCATGTTACACGCCAGCCCGCTTGCTCATCCCTTTTTCCACCGTCGGAATTTATGCGGGAACGTTTTCCTACATTACGGTCTGACATGGAATTAGTGGCCGAATGCAAGATACCTATCACGCGGCTCGATACCTGGGCGACCGCGACAGGTGTGGATCGAGTCGACTTCATCAAAATCGACACTCAAGGAGGAGAACTGGACGTTTTGCTTGGTGCTGGAGATCTACTGCGAGGATGTCTCGGTATCGAGGCGGAGGTTATGTTTTCACCGCTGTACGTCGGTCAACCCTTGTTTGCAGATATTGACAACTATTTGCGTCAGCTTGGGTTCACACTGTGGCGACTGAGCAATTTAGCACATTACGCAGAAACACCATCCGAGAACTTGTCGAATACATCCATGGTTCATTTCGACTATTCGACCGTCCACCATCCGATTGGATCTGGGCGACTTGTTTGGGCGAATGCGATCTATTTTAGGGAACGTTCGACTATTTCAGATCGTCGATCGATCTTGGCTCTATCGGCATTGATGGAAGCGGCAGGCGAATTCGATGGTAGTCTGGCTTGTTTAAATGCGCAAGCCAATCAAAGTGTTAGAAATCTGTCCCGGCCCACTAACATTGAAAAGACAATTGAGGTGTTCGAACTCGCTCCTGGCGATGCTAAGAGAGTGCGAATAACCGTGGGTTGCGATGACTCGGATTCGATTCCGAAAACCTGGAATGCTGGGATGCGTTGTATTGAAAACAAGACGCCGATTCAAATTATGCACAATGGGATTCGAATTGTAGAGGGTTGTTATCATGGTCGATGGATGACGGCGATAATTGAATCGCTCAGAGGGCATCACGAGCCACAAGAGGAACGTGCCTTTTTTGAAGTACTGAAGCACATCCAACCAGGTGCGAGTATGCTAGAGCTTGGAAGCTTTTGGGCCTACTATTCCATGTGGTTTGGATTGTCCAAGCCTGGCTCCAGGACAGTGATGGTCGAACCCGATCCGGCCAACCTCGAGGTTGGAAAACGCAATTTCGCGATCAATGGAATCCGAGGGGATTTTCTTCACGGTAGTATCGGTCGATGCAATTCTCCAGCCAAGCCATTTCTATGTGAAAGCGATAACCAACTTCATAATGTCCCTGAGTATTGCGTTGACGAACTTATCCTTCAAACGCGTGTACCGAGATTAGAACTATTACTGGCCGACATTCAAGGTGCTGAACTTGAAATGTTACATGGAGCCAGAGCAAGTATCGAAAAAGGATTAATTCGATTTGTCTTTGTTTCCACACATCACCACGCCATCTCAAACGATCCTCTCATACACCAAAAATGCCTTGAGTTTATTATTCAATACAATGGTCACGTGTTGGCAGAACACAACGTGTCTGAGTCGTACAGCGGCGATGGATTGATCGTCGCGTCATTCGATCCAGCGGATCGAGACTTGCCTTTGATCCATTTGAATCGAAACTGCCCAAGCAATTGCCTGTTTCGCGAAACAGAATATGATTTAGCAGATGCGTACAATGCAATCTCAGAGACCGGTGAGGAATTTAAAGAACTTGCTAGTCAACACCCAAATTTGGCAATTGAACTGAATCGCATCCGCAACAAAAACGCTTTGTTTGCAAAGAATTGGCCAACATTTGGTTGATCACGGTATCGATTTAATACGCACACGACAGTCGACTTCACATATGATAGAACTTGATTGGCATCCAGCAAGGAGCGTCAATTCGAATCTAAGCGGCGATTTCTTGAATGACCGATTTGGAATTGAATTTGTAGCACAACGACGTAACGTGAATTTTTTCAACCAGTCCCGCCACAGATTCACTCCAGGAAGTGGGCGGAACGTGTACCTGGGTGGATTCAAAATTGTTGTGGTTTGCATATCTCTCAACCTCAAACTGGCGTAGCAATTTGAGAAGTGAGTCCGGTTGCTTGAGATCGAAGTAGTGACAGCGATTCTTTCCTACCTCACGGTGAATGGGAATATCACTTACGAAGGTATTGCATCGATGCCACAACGCTTCGACGATCGGCAGTCCGAATCCCTCTGCCAGCGATGAGAATACAACCCCTTTTGAATTCTTGTAGCAATGCAAAAGATCGGCATCCGACGCATTATCGACCCAGAAGAGCTGCTTTTGGTATCGCGAGTGGCTTTGGATTCGATCGATGACTATATCACCTTTCCACCCTGGTCTACCAACCACACACAGACGACGCCCAGGAGCCTCGAGCCACAGACGTTCCATCGTGTCGATAACAAACTGATGGTTTTTTCTGGCTTCAATCGTACCTACCATCAGCAATGGACGAGACGGTTCGTCGCCAACAAAAATATCCGCCACGCGGGCTTGGACTGAACCAGCAGGATCCGTGAACTCAGCACCCAAGTCGAAGTAGTCGATTCCAATGTCGCCGAGTGGCACGCCCGTGATCTTGGGAAGCTCGACTACTAATTGATCGCGAACTGTACGCGAGATTGCATAAAAACAATCCGCGTGTTCAAACGCTGCCCTTATATAGTTTCGGAAGCCGTCGGCGCCGTCTTCGCCATAAATATCGCTGTGAGTGTGCGGAATTAGATCGTAGATCACAATCGCAGTGTGTCCGCCTGCGTTTCGAAAACGTTTCACAGCGGGCCAAACACTTGGCAAAGCCCAATAAGCATCGGGTAGCAATAATGTGTCTCGTTCATCAATGTCACCGCAGAGATTCGTGACCAAGTTGGGCAACTGGTCCTTTGGATGTACTTGGCCGCGGAGCCACCTCTTAGATTTCCTCATCCATCTACGAAAACCGTTTCCAAAACGCTTTCTCTCGGGAGTCCGTTGTGACGCCAGCGTCGCGAAGGGTTGGTTGTCGCTTGGACCGAATCCCAACTCATTCAACATCACCGGGATCACTTGTTCAAATCGCCCATCTGCTGCTGATTTCGCATGTTCGCAAATTTTACGCACGACTCGCTGTACGCCGGTTTGAAACCCATATTGTGTAGTATGGGTGTGGTCAATAAAGAGTCGGCGGGACATGGGAATACTTTTCATGGACAACGAATTCGTTTTATCATCGAAACATAGAATTGAGTTTTGATCCTTAGACCACGGCAACGAGAGGATGGGAATGAACGTTTCTTGTTCGATGTCTCGTGGAGGCCGACGAGGCAACCCCAAGGACGTCGAGCAACTTTTCTGCGTATCGATCAAAGCTATGCTCTTCGATGTATTGATTTCGCGATGACTTGAGCCGATTTCCATAGGTCCTGCTAGCAAAAATTTCCGAGAGAGCCTCATGGATTTCGGTCGCTTGCAAAGAATCTGAGATACGCGATACAAATTCCGGTGAATCTAAGGCTTCTGCCAAATCGTCGTTGGCGACAGTCGTCAACCCAGACGCGATACAATCCAACATGGCACCTGAAAGTCCACCAAAGAAGTGATTTCTCAATTGAATTGCAGCGTCCGCAGCAAGAATGTAGTCTTGATATTGACCTTCGCTCACCCATTCGCCGCTGAAGTGAATCAGCGATTCAATCCCTAAAGAACTTGCAAACGACATTAGAGACTCTCGCATCGTTCCTGCGGAACCTACAAAATACAAATGGGCATTCTGGCCACTATCATGAAGAAGTTGAATTGCCTTGATGCACGGCTCAGGGCCTTTGGTGGATGCGACAATTCCAAGGCTAATCACCATAAGTTGGTCATTTGAAATTCCCAATCGATTTCGAGCGGATTGCTGACCACTTTTTGAAAGCTGGGCAACGTCAAATTCCCGATAGCAGCAGAAGGGTATGTAAGCAGGTTTAATCGCATGCTCCTTGAGACACTGAGCTTGAATACCTCTGGAGTGAACTATCAAGGGCGTAGCGGAGTCAATCAATTCGCAAAAGAACATACTTGGCAAATCACCAGGATTACTCATCCAAATTTGAACCTCTGCTCCCGTTACTTTCCTGCCAAGATGTTTTGATGCCATCTCGGCTAGATAGTCCTGTCCTTTCCACCAGTTGTAGAGTTCTGCCAATCGATTGTCATGGATCAAACATGGACCGCCGAAGGTCCGTTGAAGGTTGATGATTTGAGTGTGAAAGTGGGAGTTGCCAACAACTGTCAACGTGTTGTCATATTGCCCTGATGTAAATGGAATCTCGCTGAGGGGGAAAAAATTCTTTACTTCGTGAGTCGGTGTCGGATGCTCAGCACTTGTATAAACATCCACATCAACCCGTTTCCCAAGTTCCTGCACCGTCCTGCGAGTGTAGTCAGCAACTCCAGATGCTTCCGGTGGAAACGGTGAAAGGATCGCGATCCTTGGACGGTTCAGCAATGTATGTCGCGAGACGTTTCGCTGTCGAGCCGCGGTCTTGCGAATTCCATTACAAATCGGCTTCCAAAATTGATCGCATACTTGCTTGGCCGTAAATCGATCGGCCGAATCCGATTGAGATTTGAGTATATCAAGTCGCGTTTCACTGTTTGTTGCTGTCTGGACAATGAGATTGGTTAGCCGTAGCGCATCTTCGGTTCCAAAAATTGCGTTTGGGTTACCAACTAGTTCCAAGTGTGCTTCGTTGTCGGAAACGAGAATGGGACACTTGCAAGCAATTGCTTCTATAACCGGGAGGGAAAAACCCTCGATCTGCGAGGCACATACAGATAGCAACGCGCGCTGATAAACGATCGTCAGTTCTGCGTCAGATAGCCCTTGCAGAAAGTGGAGCTTGCGAGTGGAACCGCCAGCTCGCCTGTAGATCTCTGCCAAGCTTCCTATATGGCTGTCGCTGTACTTCCCCACAACAACCAAATGAAGCTCATTGCACGCGGAAGGAAGTTTGGCGTGAGACTCTAGCAAGAGTTCGACATTCTTGCGACGATCCGCTCCAGCTACACAGACAACGAACTGTTCGGGAAGCGTCAGTTTCTTTATAGAAGGCCTATCGAAAGTTGCACCATTCTTTACCAATTCAAATTCGTGTCGCAGTGCAACCCCAGTCGTGAACACTCGATCGTTCGAGATCTCCAAGATTTCTTGTAGTCGGCGACCCGAGTATTCACTTATCGGAAAAAAAACATCGTACGCTGGAAGCCAAGACAGTTGGACCGCGTATTGCTCAGCGTTTGTCGGGTTCGACAAGTACCGTTCTGGAACATCGAATGGAATGAAATCGTAAATAATTGTTGCGCTGAATATGCTGTGTCGACCTAACAACCTTGCAACACGCATCGGGTCATGCGTCATGGGTGACATTTCTATGAAGGCCGCCGGAGCAGATGGACTTTTAGAAGCGAAAACGGTCTCGATCGAATCAAACAAAGGCAGAAAACTTGAAGGAAGAGCCCCTATTTGTGGATCGGTCAAGCCTATCAATTTGGTATTGATCGGCAGGTACTCTTTGGCAGAATTCAACAAAACAGCGGAATGATATCCAACACCTCTGAAGGCATAATTTTCATCTTGCAGGCATCTAATGTCGACGTAAACGTTCATCGAGTTTCCTTAGTTATGCTGCGGCCATGGTCGTCGCGAGTGTCGAAGTGGTTCTATTCGTCATGTCGACAAATTCATTGCGATCAAGTACCTGGCTACCAACAATCACTAGTGCTGCGCTAACCTGGGAAAGTAAATCTAGAAGTCCCCGCTGAATGCTTTGACTGAGTTCGACCTGCTCTTCAATAACAACGATACAGGAAGTCGTTTTCTCGTGCAGCTTTCTCATCAGCTCAAGAAACTCGAATTCTCGCTCGATTGCCGTAACTGTCGAGCCCAGCAGATGGGCTTCTACGTTCAGCTTGAATGCGCGCAAATCGGGAGACGACTCCAACGACATAACATGCCCCTTCGATCCTACAAGATGAGCAAGAGTTAACATGTGGTATCCCTGCTTCGCTCCAAAGTGCAGGATCGTATCACCCTCTTGTACCGATCGTTCCAAAGAGAGCGTTGTGTCCGCTTGGTAATCGCCTATGACCAAGCGTGGCAGAAGGGCGACATTCTGAGTATCGGCATACATGTATCCCACATGAGGGTGTCGCACCAGCACCAAGCCATTACCGATGGGTACCGCTTGAAACGCGGGCTGGAGATTGCGATCCGATCGCTGGCTGGCTTTGAGAAATGCCAAAAGCTGCCTTCCCGGCTCGATCACATGCACCATGTTACTTCCTGCCTCGGACGGATTTGGTTGTAGTTGCTGGACATGCGCAACACTGATCGAACTTAAATTCAGTCCGTGTTTGTTGACGGTTTTGATGACAAATCGTTCAGCAAAAAACTTGGCTTTTCTAATCTTGGAATCGATCGGGGCAAAGAGTTTCTTCCGCCAATGTCGAATTCTTTGTTTGAGATTCATTGAATTTCCATTCTATGCAGCCGCGCGGCCAGTGGTCTGACGAGAGGCTACGCCATAAACGATTTCAAGCTCGGGCAGTGGGAAAATGAGATTCCCCCCAGATGCGAGATATCCTTGCTCCCGTTTGAGAATGTTCTCGCGAAAATGCCACGGGAGGACGATCATGTAGTCGGGATTACCGGCCTTGATGTCCGATTCTGACGCGATTGGAATGTAGTTGGCGGGCGTATATGCTCCAAACTTTTCTTCGTTGACTTCAGCAATTCCGCGAAGCTGTTTCGTTGTAACGTCACAGAATTGCAAAACCACGTTTCCTTTGGTCGAAGCGCCGTAACCACAAACGTCTTTACCCGCTGCTTTGAGTTGACGTAAAAGACTTTTCAGGTCATCTCGGTGCTGGAAAACACGTTCACGGAACCGATCGTATACTTCAAAGTCGTTGTACCCCACTGCGTCTTCGCGATCCAATATGCATTGAATTTCAACTGAGTTCGGGGTATGCGATGAAGAGTTTTTGGCAACAGTAACGCAGAAGCTTCCGCCATTGATGTCGTTTAATTCTACGTCAAGGATTTTGAATCCTACACGATCGGTCATCCATTGGATTTGTCGGAGCGCATAATAGCTGACGTGCTCGTGACAGACAGTATCGTACGCGTTTCGTTCGATCATAAGTGGTAGGTAGCTTTGCTCAAATACCCACACTCCCTCATCGTCCAAACACTCGTAAACTTGTTTCATAAAACTAGTCGGGTCATCAAGATCGTAGAACATTGCGATCGAGGTGATGATTTTCGCTTTTTCCGAACCAAAGTGCTTCACAAAGGCTGGAGCATTAAAGAAATCAGGAATGAGTTGAACGTGCTTGGGATAGTACTGCCTAAACTTATGACCGGATGGATCCATTCCCACGAGTCGGAAGCCTCCGTTGCCATAGGCTTGCAGGGTCGTTGAATCATTGCTTCCAATGTCGAGGACGATATCGTTTGGCGAAAGCGCTACATAATCTCGGGCGGCAGAAACTCGCTCTTGAAGATGTTTGACCATCGACGCGTTTAACCCGGAGCGGTAGCCGTAATTGTCTCCATACATTTGATCCGCAGGAAAGGAGTGGTTGAGTTGCACGAGACCGCAGCCATCAGCACACTTAACCAATTGCAAGGGACCGATTGGAACGTCTTGAGTCTTGGTTTTTGGGAAAACGCCCGTCAGCGCTTGATCGCCTAGGTGCAAAATTTCGACCAAATGGGTGCATCCACAAATTCGACAACCATTTCTTTTTTCGTGCATTTTCCTACTCCGTTGGCTCGTTCCATTCGTATCGATTTGATCCCTTCAAACCGCGAAGTGAAGCAGAGGATCTTAGTTGTTTGCTCATTTTCAGGTCAATGTCGAAAAGCAGATATTTATGCAAGACAACAAAGCTCGCGGATTCGATAATAATCCTAGTAATGATGTGAACTTTATTCTGATTTCCTTTCGATCAAGAGACTCTGAACGACAATACCAAGTTTTCTAGTATCGGGCGACAATCCCAATTCGGCAGGTGTGGATATGGCATCTATTTCGACGGTGAGTATCAAATGGGAGTCTTCCAACCAATCGCTGTCTTTCACTTCGAATTGGAACGATCGCCAACCATCGCCTCGAACAAACTCGTGTTCCGATGCAATACGATCGCCAATTCGTACTGTTACCTTCTGGGGCTTGTCGTAGAAGCCGAGTCCCGTGAGGGTGCTGGCCACCATCTTGACCGAAAGATTGTTCACCGCATTCTTTGCCAGAGGGACTCGAATTTGGGCTGCTTTTATGCCCGTCCACGAACCACTTCTTTCCGGCACATTCCAATCACCAACTCTTAACCAGTCCTTGCAACTTGGGCCACTGACCGGCCCCATTTCCGATCCTAGACGAACTGCAGAGCCTATCGGAACAACCTTTCCGGATTCGAAGTTTAATTCTCGCACCTCGGACGTTTTGGAGATATGAATTGAGGCCGGAAGCGCGCGAATGTTTCTCAATATCCGAACGGATTTGTCCTTCTCACTAGTTGGCAATGCAGCGATTCGGTGCGAAACGATTCCCTGATCGATATCACGGATGCTCAAAATATATTGGGCCTTCTCTGAGGGATCCAATCTTCCGCTAGCAATGCCAATTTCGCGTGCAGTTACTATCCCTGTGCTCAGATCCGTTTCTAGAACTGCCGCAAAGACAATTGGCTGAATGTTGTCACGGGTCATGCAGTAGTCTACAAAGGCGATCCCGCTTTCAATAGCCTGCCTTGAAATGGAGCTGTTTTCGAATCGAAGCGGTATGTGATAGCGTTCCTGCATGTAGGTAGTCCAGTAATCGGCTGGCACAACAGTAAACCAACTTCCGTTTTGGAGCCGTGGCGCATGGACCGCAGTGATAGGTCGATTGAGCGAAGGAACGATGCTAGCAATGCGATGGGCGACATTCCAACGACACGTTTCAAGTCGAATGTCAGTCACCACAGAATCATTTCTTAGGGTTACGCAATAGCCTAGTAAACCAAACAAGACGGCCGTGCTCCATTGGACTGCTCGACGAAAAGGCGTGCGACCAATTCGATTCGAAAGACTGAGACAAGCGGCAATGATCAGCGACCACCCAAAATGACAGAGCGGCGTGAATGCATAGGATCGCACCTTGAGCTGATAAAAGTTGTCCTGGTACTTTCCGACCAAGGATACGGGCAATACGGGCACCAATGCGATGATTGCTCCGACCAGAATGCATGTCCAAAATGGAGTTGAGCTTGCACGTTTTTCCCGCGAACCATTCGGGTCAATTTCGCAAGAGCCAGATAGTGAATACAGGGTCGCCGCTACAAACAATCCACAGAGAATCGCAACCAGATTGCTACCTTCTGTGACGAGATACTTGATTGGCCGGTAGACCACTCCATAGCCGTCATGACCAATGGAATCCGCGTAGTTTACAACGAATGGAGAGACAAACTCCGTCAGCAAGGTCCCGCTCGCCGAGAGTGAACACAACACTGGAGCAAATCGCATTGGGTTTAAGCTACCAAGTTGATTTCCTGCGTAGCCCGATGGATTCATCCTCCTCCAGGCTATATAGCCTCCAAAATAGAGCACAATAGCACACAATGTACCTATGAATTGGAGGGTGAAATTGCGATTGAACAAACAGGAACGCCAATTACTAGACGCGGGCAGATTTGAAAAACGGTTGCCGATAACAGCTGAAATCGCAAGCATACTAAATAGTAGAGATACACCTTCGTGGATATTTAGCGAGAGGTAGAACAGTACGAAGGACACGCAAAGATATACCTTCCTATCGTTTTCCGCATACAGACTCCCAAGGTAGACCGACGTAACGAAAAGGAAACTTAGCACCCACGAAAATAACGGATACGTGGTGACAATACTCCCATCCCATCGAATGGTCGCCAAAGCAAGATTCACGACCGCTGCCATCAATGCGAGGCGTCTTCCAAAATACCGTCCCAAAATGGCGTGAAAGCTGATAAAAAATATCGCAAAGAAACCGACATGCAGAATCGGCCCCAAAATCGAGCCTTGAAGACTGGTGCCGACGTAGATCAAAGCACCTGAAGCGAAAGCAAATACTCTCCCCTGGCTCTGGGCCCAGCTTGTAACAACACTCCAGTTCCCTTGAAGACCGGCTAGTCGCCAGATCGCATCATCAGTATGTGTTGGACAGACATCCCAGATACGATAACAAAACACTAACAAGAGCAAACCGATTCCAAGACAGGGCAAGAGACTGCGGTTCATGTCGTAACACGTTGTTCGTCTTGAGTTAGGCTCAATGTAAAAGTGCTAGGCTGCTTTCTTGTATGTACTCGCTGGGCGTTCCGCATCTGCATTAAAGTTAATCCTCTCACGTTCGATAACCAGCGGTTTGCGACGTACTTGATTGAAGATGGCCAGTACATATTCCCCGATGACTCCAAGAAAGAATAATTGGACACCGGCAAAGAAGAACATGGCGACGATTACCGTTGGAATTCCATTTTGCGATTGAGTCGATCCGAGAAGTACAGCAGCGAGGACCCCAAATGCGTAGACAATGCTCAGCCCGGAAACCAAAATACCGCAGAAAAGCGCTAGTCGAATTGGGGCTGTGCTAAAACTGATAATTCCGGTGAGCCCCTGCTCAATCATCCTAGCAATCGAATTTCGCGAGAAACCATGCTTTCGAGATCTCCAAGTATATGGCACACCAAGTGATCGAAAACCGCACTCAAAGGTCATCAATCGCATAAACGGCTGTGCATCGTCGATTTGCTTCATTGCATTTAAAACGCACTTATCAACCAACTGAAAATCACCAACGTTCGGTGGATAATCTAGGTAGGTTATCTTGCTCAAGAGTTGATAGTATGCCTTTCGAGCTGACGACATGGCGAACCCTTCGTTTCGTTGGGCCCGTATGCCGTACACGATTTCGTATCCGGACTCCCAATGCTTGACGAACTCAGGAATCAATTCGGGGGGATCTTGTAAATCAACTGGCATGAATAGCAAGATTGCATCGCCAGTTGCGTTTCGAACTCCGTTGTAGGTGTTGTTCAAGATTCCAAAGTTCCGCGAATTGACAATAATCTTTACGCAGGAATCTTTCGCAGCTACTTCCTTGAGAAGTTCTACGGTACGGTCCGTCGAGCAATTGTCACAGAAAATATATTCGAGGTTGTAGTTGCTTAATTGGTTATCGAACAAGCTTCGAATGGTAGTGTAACATTCGATGATCCCAGCTTCTTCGTTGTAACATGGCGAGATAATACTGATGGTTTTCTTATTCATTGACGTCACCAAAGTTTAAAGTCATTGGAAATTTACCCTGCAATCAGGCCGCAATACGAGAGCTGCACGCGAGCTCGCTAATTTCGGACTTATTCCAAAGATCAATTGTTTGCTTGTAAAAATCGAAATCGGGCCGAGGATCATTCCAGGCCGATTGACAATGAGTCGAGAGCAAATCGACTCTGGCATCGAGTGCTCTGATCACCTGATTTTTATCGACGTTTGGAGCGCACACATCAAACGGTGATTCTTGGCGGCACAAATCGAATTCAGAAACGGATGTTCGAGCGGTTACAGAGAATTCAGTTGCGTCAGAAGCCGTATCGACATCGACATCGCATCGTGGCAAATTATCACCAGTAAAAACCCCTTGCCACCGATAGCCTTCCGTAAACGACGAAACGTTTTCGTAACCAAGTTCGGCGAGTAGAGCAATCAAGTGAATTCCATAGAATCGAACAGGGCCACCCCCAAGTTCGGACACTCGTTTCCATGTTTGCAAATTGCTACGAAAGTGATGAGCCAAGAAATTCCAATGGATCTTGACACTTTCGCATGGGTAGTGCTGGACAAGTTCTTCAAGCCGTTTCGCCCATTCGAGATATCGAAAGAGGTACGCAATACGAACAACCTTGCCTGATTGTTTTAGGCGATCATGAATCGCATATGCGGCATCCGGGCTTGGAGCGAGCGGTTTCTCAAGAAAGAGAAATTGAAGTTGCGGTTGTTGGATACAAATGTCCAACCAACGGCACTGTTCTGCGGGGCACACTGCGATTACTGCCCCAGACGCAGCCTGCAACGCGGACATCTCATCGCGAACCCACTGAACGTGTTGGGAACAGATTTGCAATTCCGCTCTTTCTTTGAATCGCTTTCGATAACGCTCGGGAAGTACGACCTTCTGACCACAACCGATTGTCATCGATGGCAGATAGCCATACAAACCAAAGCCAGAGCCGAGAATTGCAATCGTGTTCATCATGCAGCCTTAAAGTCTTGAGGCGACAAGATATCGATAACTTTCCCCCGAAAACCTCGTTCCGTCAAATATCCACGGATCTCACTTGAAATATGCCAAGCGAGATTTAACATCACGGTTGGCTGCGATTCCAGAGACTGAAAGACCTCGTCGGACTTGATTGGAATACGTGTTCCAGGTAAATAATGTCCAATCTTTAACGAGCCTGGTTTTTCGTAAACACTTTCGACGAGATCCGAGTCTAGTTCGAGCATCTTAATCAAAATAGCCGCGCGGCCAGGAAACGCCTTGGCGTGAAGCTTTCCGTGATCGCGAACGCACTGTTCGATCTCGCGTCGCTTGTTCGCTTTCCATTGCGCAATATCAGAATGCATCGTTCGAATTTGAGCCCCAAAGTCGCGTTCAATCTGAAGTACTTTATCGACTTCCGCTCGATCCAAAGGAGTACCATTCTTTGCAATTTCCACCCGAATATTGCCTCCATAACGTGAGGGAAATACCACATCGGTCAATTGCATTCCAAGTGATTTCGCAATTTCGACGAAGGAAGTGCAACTATATGTTCTGGGGTGTTCATGATAGAAAGTGTCGAATTGGTTACCAGCTAGCACGCCCCCCAAGTAATGATTTTCTATTACCAGTACGGTCTGATCACTCATTAGTATTTTTAGTGACTCGATGACGCCGTCCAAGTTTTCGATGTGCGCAAAGACGTTCGTGAAAACGATGAAGTCCGGACGTCCATGTTGCTCGACAATCCTGCTTGCAAGCTTAGGTTCTAGAAACGCATTGAAGATTGAATGTCCTTTGTTTTCAGCATCTTGGAATGCGTCGGTGGGCTCGACCCCAATCGTCTTTGCACCTGCATCCCGAAAAAAGCCAAGGAGACTGCCGTCATTGCAGCCCACATCCAAAACGTGCTTCCCCTTCAGATTCCCATGCCGCTTTTCACAGTTCTGAATAAGTCCTTTCATCCCATTGAGCACGTCCGCAGTGAAGCGTGATCGGTAGTGATAGGTTGTAGGAAACAATTGATGCTTGGGAACCTGGAATCGCTGATGAGCAGTGACGCAGTTGTCACAGAACAAAATTTCGATCGGATATTCGTTGCATGTTCTGGCATCGTTGACCGGAATGAGATCGTCACACATCGGATGCGCTCCCAGATTGAGTACCGACTCAAGATTCTGATTGCCGCAAACCTCGCAACGATGGATCTCTGTTACCTCTTCAACCATGCTATTCCTCATTGTGGTACTACCGGTGTTAAAAAACATTGTTTCGCAATTCCCTTCGGCCGGTGCTGTTCGGATTGCAACTACGCTACCATGCGTTCCGAAAGGACTTGCTCATGAGAGCGATTGCCGCTCAAACTTAAATCCGCATCGAGAAAATCGCGATACCAGGAAATCGTGCGTTCGAGCGCGCACTTCAAGTCAAAACGCGGAGACCAATTCAACATTTTCCTGGCTTTTTGTGCAGACAAATATTGATGCTTTATTTCGTGGCTCGCTTCGCATCGAACATCCGGAACTACGTCAGAATGCATCCCGCTCAAGATGAGCTTGATCATTTCAAGAACGGTGACTTGAATTTCTGTCGAAAAATTGAAAGCCTGACCAAGGACTTCAGGCTGTTGGGCCATGCACTCTGCTAAATGTAGATAAGCGGCTGCACCATCCTCGACATAAAAGTAGTCGCGAATGAAAGTGCCATCCGAGCGGATGACCGGGCGTTGGTTTCGAATTACGGATCGAATCGTACCAGGGATAAGCCGATT
The DNA here is from genome assembly GCA_043757575.1 of Pirellula sp. Taxonomy (GTDB): domain Bacteria; phylum Planctomycetota; class Planctomycetia; order Pirellulales; family Pirellulaceae; genus JBKCUI01. The sequence goes on along the minus strand of JAYVPE010000415.1, from coordinate 414 downwards.
GAAATTGAGATCTCCTCCACCGTAGAAATTGCCGCAACGCGTTACACAGACGGGCAATGCATAGGTGTTGTGGTAGGTGAGAGACAGAATATCGGTACACGACTTACTTGCATCGTACGGATGACGCCCCTGGAGGGGAGCGTCCTCAAGATACGGCAAAACGGCCTGATCGCCGTATGCTTTGTCCGATGAAGCGACGATGACGTGGGGATTGTAACCGCATCGACGGGCTGCTTCCAAAAGACACCACGTCCCTTTGATATTCGTTTCGAAAGTGGACAGAGGACTACGATTTGCGATACCTACAATTGTCTGAGCGGCGAGGTGGATAACGTTTTGCACTTCGTATTCCGCCATGACGCGCTCCAAAAACGTTGCGTCCTCAACACAGCCGTGAACCACGTCAATCTGCGA
>JAYVPE010000414.1:0-4522 GCA_043757575.1 Pirellula sp. | reverse complement strand
AAAGCAGCATAGTGTCTACCCAGCTCCAACCCATTATTGCACTGACACAGCCGACTCTGCTCGAAATGCTTCTTAATGAACAGGGCGGATTGAGCGCGGTCGATAGCTTCGCAGACTGGCACGCGTCCAACTCGATCGCTTCGGCAACTTACCAAGCGTTGATGCCAGCGTTGGCCCTCAAAAATGGTCAGCAATACGCTTTCGAAGTTGACCTAGACGCATGTAGCGGCTGCAAAGCATGCGTCGTCGCCTGCCATACCTTGAACGGTCTCGAGGAAAATGAAACGTGGCGAAAAGTCGGGGCGCTTTCTAGCCAAAGTATTACCGCCCTACCAATCGTTCAACACGTCACCACTGCTTGCCATCACTGCGTCGACCCCGCTTGCCTCAACGGATGTCCAGTAAAAGCGTACGAAAAGGATCCACTCACCGGCATCGTTCGACATCTTGATGATCAGTGCTTTGGTTGCAAATACTGCACCATGATGTGTCCTTACGAAGTTCCTCAGTACAGCAGTACCCTAGGTATCGTTCGCAAGTGCGACATGTGCTCGCAACGACTCGGTATTGGCGAGGCACCTGCCTGCGTTCAAGCCTGCCCAAACCAAGCAATCCGAATCGCAATCGTCGACGTCTCAAAGGTCATCGCAAATACAACATTAAGGAAGGCAACTACGTCGCTCGTTTTAACGGCTCCGCCTAGTCGCATCACCATTCCGACATCGAGTTACCTCTCCTCGCGGTTCGGTGCAACAACTGCGGATCTACTCTCCAACGAATCGATCGAAGACAAAGCACACGAGGGACACCTGCCGCTCGTGGCTATGATTGTGCTAACTCAAGCAAGTGTCGGGATGTGGTGCGTTTTGGCAGTGATAGAGTTGGCTACAGCATCCTCAATCCACTTGTTTGCTGCCGCTTTCGCAACAACACTCGGATTCGTCGGAGTCAATGCTGCTTTGCTACACCTTGGTCGACCGTGGCTTGCGTTCCGCGCATTCCTCGGTTGGAGAACGAGCTGGCTAAGTAGAGAAGCGATCGCGTTCGGACTATTTATAGGTGCGGCGATGGCTGCCACTGGTCTTCGTCTTATTCTGCCACAGCAATCTGATTTGCATGGGCCAATTCAGATTTTCGTAGTGGCTATTGGGTGCGTCGCGGTTTCGTGCACTGGCATGATCTACATCGCGACACGCAGAGAGCTTTGGGGGCACTTAAGAACGGGAGTGGATTTCGGATTGTCGATGATTGGGCTCGGACTTATTGGTGCGTACGCCAGTATTGAGGGACTGCCAAGCTTCTTGTTGATCATCGGCGTACTGTGCAGCATGTTGGCAGCAACTGCGAAGTTAGTAGACTACAAGCAAGGCAAGTCAGCAAAGGTTCTTTGGGATGATTTTTCCGCACGCAGTGGTCGCGTTTTACGCACCGAACTTGCTGTACCATGGCGAGTTCTTTGGATGCTGCAGGTGATTGCTCTGCTCGCGTCCGTTTCCTTATGCATGATCGATTTTGGTAATATCAAGCTTTTACTGTCGTATTCTATTTTGGTTGTTTGCCTGTTGGCTCAAGCAATACACCGTTGGCTCTACTTTGCGTCTATTGCCTACCGACGCATGCCGGGTGCCAGCACGTGATCCCAACACTCTCTATTCCGTCACTCGTCCAAAAAACTGGCCCGCTGACGGATCAGCTTCTCCTTAAGCCAAAGACCTTGGGCCTGGGCGCATTGCCCATCGCAATGATTCCAGATTCGACTACCAATATGGTTTGCGGCTACTGTTCGACAGGCTGTGGACTCAAGATCCATATTAAGGATGGCCAAGCGATCAATCTGACACCGACCGCTGACTACCCCGTCAATCTGGGGATGGCTTGCCCGAAGGGCTGGGAAGCGTTGCGTGTCTTACAATCGGATGACCGGGCAATGACGCCGCTCATTCGCAATCGCGACGACGGCTCGGTTCGCGGAGCACCTTGGTCGGAAGCTGTGAAGCTGTTCTGCGATCGATTTAAGGACATTCAGGCGAAACATGGTAATGACTCCGTTGCATTCATTAGCACAGGCCAGATTCCAACCGAAGAAATGGTATTTTTGGGATCGCTCGCGAAATTTGGAATGGGGATGCTTCATGGAGACGGGAACACGCGCCAATGCATGGCAACATCTGTTATCGCGTACAAACAATCGTTTGGCTTCGACGCGCCGCCGTTCACTTACTCAGATTTTGAGCAATCCGATGCGTTGGTGTTTGTCGGTTCTAATCCATGCATTGGACATCCGATATTATGGCAGCGTGTTTTGCAAAACAAAAACAACCCAGCATTGATCGTCGCCGACCCTCGCAAAACCGAGACTGCGATGGCGGCTACGGAACATCTGGCTATTAAGCCCAAGAGCGACATGAGTCTGCTCTATGGCTTGGCGAAACTATTGATTGACCTTGGGGCGGTGGACACACATTTTGTCCAAAATCATACCAATGGCTTCGAAGCGTTTCGGAACCACTTGCAAAACTTCCCAGTCCATCGCGTGTGCGAAGAGACCGGAATCTCTGCGGAGCAACTAACTCGCATTGCTAAGACAATTGCGAATGCAAAACGAGCCTCGTTTTGGTGGACGATGGGAGTCAATCAATCGTATCAGGGTGTCCGAACTGCCCAAGCGATCATCAACTTAGCATTGATGACAGGCAATATTGGCAAGCCAGGGACTGGCGCGAACAGCATTACCGGTCAATGCAATGCCATGGGCTCGCGTCTATTCAGCAACACCACGAACTTGCTAGGTCACCACGACTTCACCAATCCAGCGCATCGTGAAAAAGTGGCTTCGGTATTGGATATTCCGTTGGAGTGCATCCCAACCCAAGACAGTTGGGCCTACGACCAAATCATCAGTGGAATTGAATCGGGCAAGATTCGAGGTCTTTGGATCGTCGCGACCAACACCGCTCACTCCTGGATTCAGAGCACTCGCGTAAGAGAACTACTCTCCAAACTAGATTTTTTAGTGGTCCAAGACATGTACACTACCACGCATACGGCCCAACTTGCGGACCTCCTATTGCCCGCAGCCGGTTGGGGCGAAAAGGAGGGAACGTTCATCAACAGCGAACGAAGATTCGGCGTGATCAAACGCGTCTCGAAGGCACCAGGCCATGCGTTGGCTGACTTTTCGATTTTCAGATTGATTGCGGACGCTTGGGGCTGCGGCGATCTCTTTTCCAATTGGAAGAAAGCGGAAGATGTTTTTCAAACCATGAAAGAACTGTCCCGCGACCAACCATGCGACATCAGCGGCATAAAAGACTACTCCATGCTGGATCAGCATGGCGGGATTCAGTGGCCGTGGTCTCTTGAAGATAGCAAACGAAAGGTCGCACCCGAACAAGAGCGCAGACTTTTTTCGGACGGGCATTTTTTCCATAGCGATGGGCGTGCCAAGTTTATCTTTGCTGAGCCACAGCCCATGCCCGAGCCTACATGCCCGGAGTTCCCTTTTGTTTTGCTAACGGGACGCGGATCGGTCAGCCAATGGCATACAGAGACGCGGACGTCGAAGAGTCCAGTGTTGCGTTCGCTTTATCCGGCTGAACCCTACGTCGAGATCCATCCAGCCGATGCTGTGCGATTGTCCATCCCGGCTGGTCAACAAGTCATCGTCCGAAGCCGACGGGGCGCAATTGTGGTTCGAGCCTCGGTAACCTCAACCGTTCAAAAGGGGCAACTCTTTATGCCAATGCACGATGCCAAGACCAATCTTTTAACGCTCGAGCACGTAGACCCGTACTCCCGTCAGCCTTCGTACAAGGATTGCTCCGTGGATATTCGACCTTGGAAGCATAAAGCCTGAGGATTCGCAAACATGAACAAGCCAGAATCATTTTCGCAAGAACAACAAGCCTACCTTCAAGGCTTGCTACTCGGTACTGACGTTTCAAGAAAGATACGCAACCTGCCAGTCATTAGCGGCTCGGGAATTGGTCTTCCCAATTCATCTTCCAGCGGAACGACAGTCAAGATTGGCGGAGTTGGCCATTTGGCAAATTGGCAATTGCCCGCCATTCACGCGGAGGCGCAAAAGCGATTTGAAATGGCGGGCAGAACACTTGTCCCAGAGGAAAAAGCCAAACGCGATAAGTGTGGCCTGGGTATGTGGTCAGAAATCGGCGAGCGTGCCAGTAAGGGTGTATTTCCAAAAGGCTCGGATGTATTCATGACCAAATACCATGGCTTGTTCTTTGTTGGTCCCGCACAAAATGCGTTCATGTGCCGAATGCGAATTCCAGGTGGCGTGCTGCGTTCGGATCAGCTTAATGGACTCGCCGATGTCGCGGATCAATTCGCTGGCGGCTACGCAGATGTTACGACTCGAGCCAATTTCCAATTACGTGAAATCCAAGCTAGCGATGCGTTGAACGTGTTAACTGGACTCCGCGACCTGGGAATCGTCACTCAAGGAGCAGGTGCGGACAACATTCGAAACGTGACTTCCAGCACATTAAGTGGAATTGACGAA
>JAYVPE010000413.1:0-4526 GCA_043757575.1 Pirellula sp. | reverse complement strand
CGCAAATCGTAAGCGACACGCGCCGCGGTCGCGATGGCGTTTTAAGCAAGACGATGGAGGGGCTGCAGAACTGCCTCAATAACAAAGTCATGACGGGTGTTTGCACTAGTGTGTGCAAGAGCAATATTGACGACTCGCTCAACGACGCATGGGTCGATCGGCTGGTTGAAATGGGAGTGATGTATTGCTGGTTCCATGTGTTCCGCGTAGTCGGCCCGGAAAGCTCACCGGAGCTAGCCTTGGATACCGCCGAACTCGCTCGCGTTCGCGAATTTGTGGTGAGCACGCGAGTCAAAAAGCCAATCATCGTCATTGACGCATATCACGATGGAAAGGGCCGAGCTCTGTGCCCAGCCGTCACAGGTTTTACGCACCACATCGGTCCCGGTGGCCACATCGAACCATGCCCGATTATTCAATTGGCCAAGGAATCAATTCACGATGGAAGACCGCTCAAGGATGTTTTTCAACAAAGCGAATTCCTGAGAGACTTTCGCGAAACGGTTTCCAAGCACACCCGCGGATGCGTGGTTTTGGAGCGGCCTGATTTGCTTGAGTCCTTGGCTGCCAAGCATGGCGCGAAGGACTCCACCATTCGTCAAACGGCGCTCCAAGAAATCGCAGCGATCACACCTCGACGCAGTCAATATGTGCCAGGAGCCGAAATTCCTGAACGTTCATGGGCATATCGGCTTGCAAAATGGTATGCATTTCACGACTACGGTACTTACACTAGGAACTTCGACGCAAAGGATTGGATCGATCCGGATGCCGTCAACAGTGAACGTGTCGCCGCAGATTCAAAGGAATCATGTTGCAACGAACCTCGTTTGTACTCCCCCTCACTTCCTACCCAAACTCCTACCTTACCACGATGAAAAAAAATAGACTTGTTTATGCATGCACTCAGTTCCTGTCAGTTGCTTGGCTTCTAGCTGGATTTGTCGGCTATTCAAACGCCGATGATATTCAGTTGTTTAACGGAAAAGACTTTAGCAATTGGCATGGCCGCTCGACCACGGACCCCGCAAAGTGGGATAAGATCGCTGCAGGCGACAAAGCCAAATGGGATCAAGAGATCAAGGACCATTGGAGCATTGATGGAACTGTCATCGTCAGCGATGGCAAAGGCGCTTACTTAACCACCAATCAAGAGTTCGGCGACTTCGAGTTTTCGTTTGATTACTGGATTGTGCCTGGCTCCGATTCGGGCGTGTATTTGCGAGGGATTCCTCAAGTTCAAATTTGGGATCCGAATGCCGAAAACAACAAAGCAAATGGCAACGAAAAGGGGAGCGGCGGCCTTTGGAATAATCCCGCTGGTTGGGGTGGGAAAGATCCGCTCGTTCGCGCGGATAAACCCGTTGGCGAGTGGAACGCAATGCGCATTCGATTGATCGGTGAACGATGCACTGTCTGGCTAAATGATCTGTGCGTCGTCAAAAACGAACGGCTTGCAAATTACTTTGCAAAGGGCGAACCACTCTACGCAAAAGGCCCAATCCAGTTGCAGACCCATGGTGCCGAGATCCGTTGGCGAAATCTGAAGCTAAAAGAGTTTAACGCCGATGAGTCCAACGAATTATTGAAAGCCGCAGAAGACGCCGCCGAAAAATTCACGGCGCTATTTAATGGCAAGGACCTAACCGGTTGGCAGGGTGCGACGGCCAATTACTCCGTTGTGGACGGCGCTATCCAATGCCAAGCGGGCAAAGGTGGAACACTCGTAAGTGAAAAAGCTTACAGCGATTACGTTATGAGAGTCGACTTCCAATTGCCTCCCGGTGGCAACAATGGTTTAGTGATGCGATATCCGAGCCAAACTGAAATAGACGAAATGCCAAAGGACAAACGTTCGGACGATGGAGCGTATGTTGCGATGGCCGAATTGCAAATTCTCGATGACGGACATGCCAAGTACGAGAAACTCGATCCTCGCCAAGCGCACGGTAGTGCTTATGGAATGGCTCCGGCGAAGCGGGGCTTCCTGCGTCCAACAGGCCAATGGAATCACGAGATAGTAACAGTATCAGGCTCGAAGATCACCGTCGAGTTGAACGGCACACGCATCTTGGAAACGGACTTGTCAAAAGTAACTGAATTTATGGCCAATAGTCCTCACCCTGGCAAGGATCGGACCAGTGGTCACGTTGGTTTTGCTGGCCACAATGACCCGGTTCGATTCCGCAACGTAGACATTCGTTCGCTCAAGTAGGAAACATGGTCCATCGAAATGGCAAAATTGTGGCCGATCGCTCCGCGATCGTTAGCTTACTGACAAACGATCGCGGAGCGATCGGCCACACTAGATCGGCCACACTAGATCGGCCACACTAGTTCCTTCCGCTTCAAACCCAAATTGTTTACTTTTGATATGGTCTATTTCTTTTCCGCCATCTTCAATCTGTTCTCGATTGCGATAATCGCGTTTGTAATCGGCATTGGTTCGCTCTACGCCGAAGACTCCGATCGGGTGTTCCCTGTTAAGAATTCCGATGCGACTAAGCCAGACGAGATGAAGAAGTATGTCGAGCTGATCGAACACACTAGCGCCAAGATCGAAATGATTCCAATCGCTGGCGGTAAATTCTCGATGGGTAGTCTGGATTCAGAAGCCGAACGAAATCCCGACGAAGGACCCGTGCACCAAGTTGAAATCGCTCCGTTTTGGATGGCCAAATGCGAGATTACTTGGGACGCGTACGATGTTTGGATGTCCGACTTGGACGTGTTTTCTCGTGAAGTGAACAAGGTAAAGGCGACTCCTCGCGATACAATCGCAGACGAATTTCAGAAAAGCCAACCGACCAAGCCCTATTGCGATATGTCCTTTGGGATGGGCAAGCGAGGTTTTCCGGCAATATGCATGACTCAGCACGCGGCTCGAACTTATTGCAAATGGCTTTCAGCAAAGACCGGTCGGTATTACCGACTGCCGACCGAGGCAGAGTGGGAGTACGCTTGTCGAGCAGGCACGTCGACAGCTTATTCTTTTGGCGACGATGCCAGCCAATTGGAGGAGCACGCTTGGTTCGCCGACAATGCGGGGGAGGGATATCATGAAGTTGGCGAGAAAAAGCCTAATCCATGGGGCTTGCAAGACATGCATGGCAATGTCGCCGAATGGGTCCTCGATCAGTATACTCCTCAAGGATATCCAATTAACGAACTCAAAACGACCGATCCGCTTTTGATACCAAAAACGTTGTATCCGAGAACGGTGCGTGGCGGCGGCTGGGATAAAACGGCAGCCGCGTGTCGCAGTGCTGCGCGCGAAGGTTCGACCGAGGATTGGATTTCACAAGACCCCCAGTTCCCTGTAAGTATTTGGTACCTTACAGATGCACTTCATGTTGGTTTTCGAGTCGTCCGTCCGCTGACAGAGCCCTCTGATGAAGTGAAAAAAGCGTACTGGGAATCTTCCGAGCCGATCATGAAAGAGCGAGCCGTTCCACTAGAACGCTAACATTAACAAATCACACCCGTCCATCCTTTCCTTTCCATGTCCTTTCCATTCCATGTCCTAAACAGGAGCTAAAGATGTCCCACAAAGAATCCGTACTGCCGAATGATGCAAGTCGTCGTTCTTTTTTAAAGAGCACCGGTGCTGTTGCAACCGCTGGCGTACTTACTTCGAATCTGTCTCGAAGCGTACATGCTGGCGAGGACAACACGATCCGCGTTGCGATTGTAGGTTGCGGTGGACGAGGATCTGGAGCGGCTGCGAACGCACTCTCAGTCACCAACGGTCCCGTCGAATTGGTCGCCATGGCCGACGTTTTCGACTACAAACTCAAGAGCTGCTATGAGAGCTTGTCCAAGCAATTCCCAGACAAGGTTAAGGTTTCCCCGGATAAGCAATTCGTGGACTTCGATGGCTACAAGAAAGCCATGGACTGTTTGCGTCCGGGCGACATCGTCATCATGGCAACTCCGTGCGCATTCCGTTGGGTTCAATTCGAGTACGCCATTTCCAAAGGTCTAAACGTCTTCATGGAAAAGCCGGTAACGGCAGATGGGCCATCAAGTCGCAAAATGCTAGAACTCGGAAGGCTGTCGGTTGCAAAAAATCTTAAGGTGGGTGTTGGGCTAATGTGCCGGCACTGCGATGCACGCGGTGAACTATTTCGACGTATCAAGGGTGGCGAGATCGGCGACATCCTCTTGATGCGAGCCTACCGCATGGCTGGCCCGACAGGCTCAGCAGCGACTGAGAAAAAGCCAGCAGATATGAGCGAATTGATGTATCAAATCAATCGATTTCACGGTTTCTTGTGGGCAAGCGGCGGCGCTGTCAGCGATTTTCTTATTCACAATATTGATGAATGTTGCTGGATGAAGGATGCTTGGCCAGTCAAGGCTCAAGCGAGCGGTGGACGGCATTATCGCAATGAATGCGTCGACCAAAACTTCGATACTTATTCCATCGAATACACTTTTGAGGATGGCACCAAGCTCATGGTTAATGGCCGAACGATTCCTGGTTGCAAGGATGAGTTTGCAAGCTACGCGCACGGTACGAAGGG
>JAYVPE010000412.1:0-4532 GCA_043757575.1 Pirellula sp. | reverse complement strand
TCTTTGAATCGGTTGGCAAGCAGATTGATCATGTCCGCCAAGAAAAATTGGTTAAGAGCTACCGTAGTTCGCCCGTTGTAATCGATTTTGTGAACTCCGTGTTCACGCAGCTTGCCAAACACGATCGCTACTACAACGATGACGAATCGGAGATCATCGCCAGCGATACGCAAGCGGTGACCGAATGGATGGGCCGGTATTTTTCTAACCACGAGACCTCGCGAGATCAGTTGCCCGGTTATGTCGAGTTTCGTAACGCGGACTGCGAAAAGAACAAAGACTCAGCAGGGGAGGAAAGCAGCTATGGACTGCTCGATGAAGTTGCTGACCGAATCGCCGACTTGCACAAAAAGTCGCCGCAAGCCGAAATCGGAGTTTTAACTCGGACCAATCGGGACGTTGGACGAGTGATAGGACTGCTGCGGGATCGTGAAGTCGAGGCAAGTCAGGAGGGTGGCAATCCGCTGGTCGATTCGGCTCCCGTACTGCTCCTGTTAAGCGCTATGAAGTTGGCGAATCATCCATCCGACTCCTTGGCTTATTTTCACGTTAGCCATTCTCCATTGATGGAGCGATTGTTAGGAGATGTTTCTGGCGAGTGCGTAGCGCTATCCGCTTTTTTTCGACAGCATCTTTCGGACTTTGGATTCGGTAGGACCCTTGGGTTTCTTGCCAATCTGATTGCGAACGAATGCACTGGACGCGATCAAGATCGACTCAAGCAGTTCGTTCAGTTGGGATACCGGTTTGACGCGATGCGAAACCAACGCATCAATGACTTCGTCGAGTACGTCGAGCGACAAAAGGTGTCGCTTCCAGGCATGAGCAAGGTTCGAGTCATGACGATCCATCAATCGAAAGGGCTTGAGTTTGATGCTGTATTTTTGCCGACGCTGGATCAAACCATTATTTCTCGACCGCCAACATTTGTGGCGATGTATGAGGATCGTACCAAGCCGCCGATCGGTGTCCTGCGCTATATGAATCGCGACATCCAAAAGTACCTCGATGACTCCTGGCGGATCGCATTTCGGGAGTTTGCAAACCAGCAGTTGTCGGAGGCCTTATGTGTTTTTTATGTGGCTCTGACCCGGGCTCGACATGCTCTTTATCTATACACATCGCCGTCCTCAAGCCCCAAAAAACGTTGGGGATCAGTATTGCATTCGATCTTCGCTGGACCAGGTCAAAGCGAGCAAGCCGGGATCGTGGTTCGAAGTTTTGGCAAACAAGATTGGTACGCATCACTCGAGCCAATGGTTATCGAAATAGCGGCAGAAGTACTCGCTGCAAACCTTGCGGTCCCGCCAGTCCGCACTATTCAATTAAAACGGGATGCAGCTTCCGTTTGGCGAATGCCGTGGCTTCGTCCGAGCCAAAATTCTTTGCCGACGTTTGTCGATTTGGCATCCCAGTGGTCTGACGACAACTTATCGGGTGCCGTCATCGGCAAGCTAGTGCATCATTGGTTTGAAGAGATTCGCGGCTGGATTGAGGACTACAACCCGAACAAGAAGCGGCTCAAGGAAATCGCTGCGGCAACTCTAACACAGGAAGAGATGGGACAGATCAAGCTCAACGACTGGGTAGATCGTTTTGTAAAGTATTGCAAAATGCCTTCGGTGTTGCAGGCGTTGAGTTCAGATCGGTATCGGCCTTGGCATCAGCCACGGGTGCTCCATTTGGAGGTGACCAACGAACGTCGTTTGTTGCAAATTGTTGACGGTCAGTTGCTGAGTGGCGTGATCGATCGGTGCGTTCTGGGCTTTGACAGTGATCGCGTGGTTCGGGCAGAGATCTTGGATTTCAAAACCGATCGCAAACCCGAGTTGTTAACGGTTGCGGAATGGTCAAGAGAGAGAGCAGAGCATCATGGTACTCAGTTGCGATCTTATCGTCGCGTATTGGCGGACCAGTTTGGACTACATTCGAATGACATACAGCTAACGCTTTTGCTGTTGAGCGAAGACATTCAAATCGAAATTCCGTAATGTGGCCCCGCGGCTCCGTCCGCGGGACCTGCTTTCGGCAGCACGACGGACCTGCTTTCGGCAGCAAGGATATGTGGCTTTCGGCAGCACGACGGACCTGCTTTCGGCAGCAAGGATATGTGGATTTCGGCAGCGGGCGGACCTGCTTTCGGCAGCAAGGATATGTGGATTTCGGCAGCGGGCGGAGCCGCTGCCCCACGGTCTATAGCTGGCTAATTTCGGCGAAGCTGTGTTTTAGCGATGCATACAAGCGTTGGTAAACTGGGAATGCAGCATCGTACTTTCTTTGCGATGGCTTTTGTGGCGAAATCTTATCAACAACGTGTATGGTCGCTTTGCAAGCCTCTTCGATATTCTTGTAGGCACCGTCCCCAACTGCGGCCAGCAACGCTACACCGTATGCAGGTCCTTGTTCCGCGTTGATAGTGCATGCTTTTTGCCCAAACGTGTCAGCCAGTATTTGCTTCCATAGTGGGCTTTTTGCCCCACCGCCACTTACGCGAATTTCCTTCACTGGAACTTGCAGTTCCTGAAGGATATGAAGGCTTTCTCGCAATGAAAATGCAACACCTTCCATCACTGACCTTGCCATGTGACCTCGCGTATGCTTGTTTGTCAAACCGATGAAGCAGCCTCGTGCGTTGGGATCAGCATGGGGTGTACGCTCCCCGGCAAGATAAGGCAAGAAGAACAATCCATCGCTGCCAGCGGCAACGGCTGACGCCTCTTCGTTGATTATTTTATAAGGATCGTTTCCCTTTTTCTTGACAAGCTCAGTGCAAAGTTGGCTTACAAACCATTGCAGTGAGCCTGCTGCTGACAGCGTGACCCCCATCATGTGCCATTTGCCATGAACTGCATGACAGAATGTATGCAGTCGACCTTGTGCATCGTATTGCGGCTCATCGCTATGGCAAAACATCACTCCGGACGTCCCTAGTGACGCGGTGAGAACCCCCTGCTTGACGATTCCGTTTCCAACGGCTCCTGCTGCACAATCGCCCGCACCCCCGACCACCTTGCAATCTGTGGACAGCCCTAGTTCTGCAGCGACATCGGGCAAAAGAGTTCCTGTCACTTGTTCTGATTCAAATACGGGAGCAAGGATCGAAGGGTCGATATCAAGTTTACCGAGTAACTCCCGTGACCAAGTGCGATTCTTGACGTCCAACAGTAGCATTCCGCTCGCATCGCTTGCGTCAGTAGCAAAGACGCCGGTCAATCGACGCCGAACATCGTCCTTCGGCAAAAGGAGATGAGTGAGAGCATCGTAATTTTTCGGCTCACGATTCCTCAACCAAAGCAGCTTGGGGGCCGTAAAGCCTGTTAGAGCGGGATTGGCCACCATTTTAATGAGGGCTTCACGACCCCCTGCCTTCGTTGTTATTTCTTCGCATTCCGCCACGGTGCGTTGATCGTTCCAGAGCAACGCAGGCCGAATCACGACCCCTTTTTTGTTGAGAAAAACGGAACCATGCATTTGACCAGACAATCCTATCGCCTTGATGTCCGACTTCTTTGCTTTACTCGTTTTGACGACTGCTTTGATCGTTTTTTTGACCGCTTGCCACCAGTCTTCAGGGTCCTGCTCCGTCCAAAGTGGCTTGGGCATCTGAATTGGATACTCTGCAGTCGATTCGGCCAAGATCGTGCCGGATTCGTCCATGATTAGGCTCTTGGTGCCGGAGGTACCGATGTCAACGCCAATATAAAGTGCCATAACGGAGCCTTGGTAGGGAATTGAAAGGATTGGTCGAAAGTCTGAACTGCAAATCGCAATTGTCCAATTTGCATGTTTGCATACTATACTGTTGCAAATCCAATAACAAAATCGGGAGGCAGGAGTTCAATGGCAACTACTTTCATAGCAAAGGCACACTTTCGATGCCGGTGAAAATCATGGGGAAGTTAGGGTTCCTAGCCGTCGTTTTAGCGTTGATAAATGGTTTGGGATGCGAATCTGGCTTGAATAAGCAGGAGCTAGTTGCCGAGCCAGCCGCTTCATTGCGACCGGCATTGAAGATTTGGATTGTGGACGCATCTGAAATCGAAAAGGAAATTTTGGTTCGGTGGCAAGCCGCTTCGGATCAGGCCTTGAAGATCGAACATGTTCCTGCAGACCGAATTGCAACGCGTGAACCCTTTAACGCAGACATAGTGATTTATCCTGGGGTACTGCTGGGGGACTTAGTCCACAAACAAGCGATTGGACGGTTGCCGAGTCAGGCGATGGCGAAACGGCTAACCGAGGCCGCAGATCTTGGAACCAGCGAAAGCGGTGCGGATTCGTGGCCACCACGTTGGCGAAGTATTGTGACTTATGGCGGTCAAATTTATGCGGTCCCGTTGGGTGCGCCCAAGCTAGGAGCGGTCATGCTGGGATTGGACTCCGGCCCTCTTAAAGTGTTGGATAGTTTGTTGAGTAACTCCCGAGATTTAGACTCACAATCGATGGAGCAATGGACGCTTTTTCTTGATCAAGCGGAGACTGGTTTAGCGACTAGCCTCGACGAGCGCCGAAAAACACTTGAAGATTGCCTT
>JAYVPE010000411.1:0-4534 GCA_043757575.1 Pirellula sp. | reverse complement strand
ACAATCCGTTCGGACACACAGACGAAATGTGGGGTGAGCATGGCCCTGGCTGTTCAATCGCGATGGGTGATGGGTCGGTTCGTTTTGCATCGGCATTTATCGATCCCACTGTCTGGGTTGCACTTTCAACGCGAAATGGTGGGGAGGTCGTCAATGCCGCCGAGTAAAAACAGGCAAAGTAGTGAAACGCAGTCGAATCAAACACGATGGCTTGTTTTTTTAGCTGGTTTTGTCGTTCTAATATTGGTCTGGGGATGGGCGAATTGGACAACTGTGCCCAAATTTGAAGCAAGCGACAAAGCATTAAAGACTATTGACGCCTTATTCACGGCCATCAATTCACACGATGACAAGCGGGTTGCGTCCTGCAAAAATCAGCTTGAAGTGCATTCTAACAACGGAGAATTGAGTCACCAAGCGAAGATCGAATTGAACAAGTGCTGCGAACAGGCCGTATCCGGTTCGTGGGAAAGCGCGGCCCAACGGCTGTATCGAATAATCGAGAAGCAGTAAACTGTTGCTCCGCTGCCGCTGGTCTAGACAAGAAACACAGATGTACCTCCACACCGATACCCTTCCAACACCTGAGGAGAATCTGGCGTTGGACGAAGCGTTAGTCGAAGTCGCGGATCGCATTTCGCTGGCAGAATCCACAACAGGAAAGACGGCCTTCGATTCTGGCTCGACGAACGAGGTGTTGCGGCTCTGGGAATTAACGAAGCCATGCGTTGTGCTTGGTCGGGCGAGCAAGTGGGCAGAAGAAGTCAATTCGATTGCTATTTCGACAGATTCAGTTCCCGTGTTGCGACGAGCGAGCGGTGGTGCATCGATTGTGGCTGGCCCTGGATGCCTTATGTACTCGGTCTTGATCTCATACCAGCACAGACCGACGTGGCGTGCATTGGACATCGCTCACAAAGAAGTGATGAGTCGGACTCGCGATGCCGTACAGAGGACGACGGATTCCTTTCAAATGACATCGCGGATCATGATCGATGGAATCTGTGACCTGACGATTGATAGCCGCAAGTTTTCCGGCAACGCGCTTCGTTGCAAGCGCTTTTGGATGCTCTACCATGGCACCATCATGTACTCTATGCCAATTGACTGGCTAAGTAACTATTTGCTTGAACCACTGCGGCAACCTGAGTATCGAAGAAAAAGAGAGCATGAATCGTTTGTGACTAATGTGCTGGACAATTGCAGTCGCATTTCGCGAAAATCGTTCCGACAGGAATTAGTGCACCAATTAGCAACAATATGGAATGCTACCCAGTCATGGCATTCAAGCTCATGGAGGGGTGCCGTCGAGTTGGAAGCGAACCAATTGCTAAGCAATCGATATTCCAATCCTCAGTGGCACCAATTGCGTTAATCGCTGGGGCAATTCGCTCTGCAATAGGTTCGGATGCGTTAAGCAGGACCGAGAAGACAGAGAAGGCTTCAAATTGCTGATTATTTCTTCGCAATCGCTTGCATCTCGGCAAGGTATGTTTCAAGCAAATTCAAACTTGCGCTATGATTGTTTTGACGCAGCCAACTCTCGTAAGAAATGATCTGTTTGCCGCCAGGCAATGGCTTCGTCCAAATCAGTCCGCTCCCTTGAATGTTGACCAAAATGTTTTCATTCATCGATCTAGCGCGCAGTTCAATCTCGACTTTTTCTTTTGTGAATGTTAGGAAAGTGTAGTCGTCTGAGCGAATTCCAGAGCCCTTGATCGTCCAGCCCATGGATAAAAGCTCCTTGCTATATTGATCTGCCACTTCCGCCATGGGTGTTGCATCGAATTGCACCTCAACACTCTTTGCATTCGAATCGAATTTGGCTGATTTGGAAGTATTCAGGATAGGAATATCAGCGGCCTCAATACTTGCTCCGGCAGACTTCGAGTCCATGGCCGGTTTCGGCTTCTTCAATTGCCAAGACGAGTTCTCCAATCGATCTCCGACACGAATCAGCGTGCGACCACTTTCCTGCTTTACCAATCCGATTAATACGTCTTGTTGACCGCGTTTATACGTAAGCCAAATTTGTTCCTCTTTAAGGTTGCTTCTACTACCGGGGACGAGCCAACCATCGGACTTCATTGATCTCTCATAAAATTCAAATGTTTGGTCCAATGTCATGGACGTTGTTGCCACTAGAAAGGGTTGTGTGTTCCCCTCAAATTCAATGAACCCACAGTCATTTGGAACTGGCAGCGCATGATTGATCGAGGAAACGGACTGTTGAATGTGGAAGATCGTTGGATCGGTCGGAAACCTACGAATCGAAACTCGAATGACCGTTCCGTTTCGCAAGAAATCCAAATTGCGAACATCGACTTCCTCATTGTGACCTGAATGAAGTCTCGAAAAGGCGGTCCATCCGGCCGCATGCAACTGCTTGAGCAACGTTGTTTCGATTTGCAAAATGTCTGCTTTCGTTTCGTACATGACGCTGTTTGCAGTTGAAAAACCATCCTTGATGGGCGCACCATCGAATTTCGGCAACCACCGAAGATCGTAGTTGCCTAGGTTGTGAAGACCAATATTCGTTTTGGTGTCACCCCCGCTAGTAAAGGAGGCCGTAAGCATGAATCCATTTTTGGTGTATTCGATGTTCCCTGGAGATAAAGCTGCCGACGGTGAAGCGGATTCGGTCCATCCGGCTCGTATCAATTGATATTGATAAAATTGTTTTGCTTCATCAAGCGTTACGTGAGCATCGTAGTAAATGCGAGTAGGTTCGACGATCGTCGGTTTGTCGCCGGCCAGTCGTGGAAAAGTTCTGAGGTCGATCGATTGCAACCATTGTTCGGTCGAAGCTGGTTCTTTTGCAGATCCGACCTGAAATTGGGGGGGAGCATGCACGGGACGTAATCCAAGCGGCTCACCTGACTTTGCCGTACCCCAAATTCGAGTCCAACCGTTCGCTGTGGACACCAAAACAACATTGGATTCGGGTAACCAGCACAAGCCAACTATGGGCCAACCCATGACGTCAATAACTTGTACAAGACGCTGTGTCGCAATGTCCCAAAGTCGGATGGTTGAGCCATTGCCCGTGATCAGCGACTCTCCATCTGGAGAGAAGTCTACCAACTCGTTCATGGCAATGTTGGTGAAATTTTTGTTCGATTTCGTTGCTTGCGTGACATCCCATAACTGGAGGTCGTCTTTTTCGCCGAAGGCAAACCACTTACCATCATGGGAACGAGCCATTGAGAAATGGTATCGACCTTGCGAGAGTGTTTGCTCAACTTTGCCAGTCGTCGTATTCCAAACGGTTGTCGTTTCAGCGGCGGCAGCGATTTGGCCTTCTGCCACGTACATAATGTTTTTCAATCCATTGGAAGTAATTTTGAATTGCTTCCTTTTTTCCAACGTGCTCGATTGGTAGATTGCAACATCGACGTCATAACTGATCATGGCAATTTCCTGGCCATCTGGCGAAATTGCAATTTGAGTGATACCGGTCGAAAATATTTTCTTGGAATGCACTTGTTTTCGATCGTCCAAGCTCCAAACTCTCAAGAGCCCGTCGGAGTCACCCGCCACAAACCATTTTCCATTCGGCGCCACCGCGAGTGATTTGATCGACAACTCCTTGCCGGAAGTTGCCAAGTCAAGAAAGACATGTTCTGGCTCGGTCTCATCAATGGACCAAAGCGTGATATTGGTGCCAGCCAACAAAAACTTTCGACCGCTCGGAAGACAAGCGAGTTTCTCGACAAATCCGGTTTTGCTCCAGTCGCGACAAGCCAGCAATTGAAGTGGTTCATGTTCGGGCTGCGACCAGCGGGCTAACTGTTCTGCTGTAGGCTGTAAGATTTTTTCTTTCGGCGCAACGGGAGGAATCGCTGGTGCAGATGGTACCGATGGAGTGGAGTCCTTAGCAATCGCAGGAACCGAATCGCTTGCAACCGATACTGGCTCTGACGCATTCAACGACTGGGCTACAGTGCCTCCTTCTGAGGGAGCCGTTGAGATCGCTTCGGCCGGGCTCGTCGTCAATGGTGGCGTAGGAAGCGATGCGTTCGGGCCGCAAGCAAAAACAGTCGAAAACAATGCGACGGTGGAAAAGCGTATAAACTGGTTTTGAATGTGCATCGATTGGTTCGATTCAAATGTCGGTGAAGGAGTAAGTGCAATCTGGGAATTGTAACCGTCGGAGCGGAGCAAGAGCAGTAATTTCAGAACTCCTGATCTCGGTTTGTTTGGTAATGAGCTTGCTGGTGGTGCTATGTGTAGCGGTGCAAGGGTTTACGTAAATTCGGCAAAAAAGGCATACTACAATCAGCCACACGGACGCAACGGCGGAAATGGGAGTCGACTATGCCTGCGAGGCACCACGGACTACTGGGTCAACGAAGCATTGGGCAAGCCGTTCTTCCGAGTCGACCGACCGATCGATCAGGGAATGCTCGAAGCGCTCTGGAGCGACATCGTTCCCCAGCTACTGCGCGATGTGCCGCGTCAACCCAGCGCTGAGGAACTGCAAGCCAACCCGCATCGCTGTCGCTTCGTGTTGATTTTCGATCGTGAAGGTTAC
>JAYVPE010000410.1:0-4542 GCA_043757575.1 Pirellula sp. | reverse complement strand
CAACCAATCAGGCAGTTGTTTCCCAGAGTTGTGCCGGAGGGAATGACCGCGCTGTTGCCTACAAATGATCGGGATCCGACGCGCACGAAGTCGACCGTGATGCGCCCATCCTCAACTCGAGCCGCACCCATTGAAACGATGTCGGCAATAAAACTTCCGTCACCCAGAGTCAACAAATCGGGCGAAATGAATGAGGCTGTGGAAATCTCGGCCAAGCGTCCTATTTTAGCTCCTAGCGCTCGATACCAAGGCGCTAGGTAAAGAGTCGAATAAAGCGGCCCGAGCACGTCGACACTTAAATCCAACAACTGATCGATATACCACTTTCGCAAAGAAAAGCCACTGTACAGCGGGTAGACCCCAGGTCGAACCCGACCCAATACCAGCCACTTAAGAACCACGATTTGGATGGACAATAAGAGTACGAACGACAGCCCGATGGCGGGCGAAAGCAACATGTACCAGTAATTTTCGTCGGCGGCATTCAGGTGGTGTACGGCCGCCATACCCGGCAGCAGAGCCGCGACAACCACGATCGGCATTAGAAAGACGCCAAATGTTTGTGCGAACCCAAACCAGAATCGCAACCACGAAGTTCCATGCCAACGCGAAAGTTCCTCGGTTACCGGACCGCCCTCGTGAATACAAGTCGCAGGTGATCCCTGCCAGGTTTCTCCACGACCCAGCACTGTGCCAACGGGCAGCATCGAGAGATCCTCCAACCGCGATCCATCTTCGAGCGTCACATGCTCGCGGAGCAAAGTTCGCGTGCCAACGAAGCACTGCCTTCCAATCGTAATCGGCCCCAACGTCAATTGACCATCGGCCACTGAATAACCGAGCATCGAGCAGTCGACACCGATCGAGGAACCTTCGCCAATCGACACGAGATCATAAGTTCCCATGGAATCGGAACCCAAGTGGACTGCTCGACCGATGCGAGCGCCCATCATTCGAGCGTACAAGACCATCAACGGTGTCCCAACCAGATAGTTAATCGGGATCACGGATTCGACGGCTCTTACAAACCACCAGCGCCAATAGAACCAGCTCCACAACGGATAGCTTCCGGCTCGCAATCGACCCAACAGCAGCCACTTGAGCGCCACTACCAAAAGAACAAGCGGCGGATAGATACTCACCAAGGCCAAGATTCCTCCGATGAGCGAAGCGACGATCGTGTAGCCGCTGTCGTCGAGGTACGAATAAGTTAGAAAGGGGGCCAACCATTGCAATCCAGCCAGGCCAAGCACGAAGTATAATCCGATGAATTGCCCTAAGCTGCACGCGAAATACCTGGTTTTTTTCGCTTGATTCCACCCCGTCTCAGCCTGACGATTCGGCTCGAGCGCCGCTGATGCCACAGCGTCCTGAGCGGAAGACTCTTCAATCTTTCCGTCCGAGGCAGCGGCTGCCGCGAAAGCCCGGACCGTTGGATGTTGGTAGATTGCAAACATGGAAGCATGCCGAAACTGCGGCTTTTGCCTAAGCGACGAGATCATGCTGGCAGCCACCAGCGAATCGCCACTTAAATCGCGGAAGAAGTCGCTCGCAACATTCACCGACAAAGGCGAAAAGATACGTCGCCACGCCTCGAGTATTTCCATTTCGATCGGCGAAGCGTCCCCATCATCTATGGCTTCTATTTCTCTTGGACGCGGCGGCGGTAAACTTCGGCGATCGATTTTGCCACTGGGCAAGGTCGGAAGCTCGTCAAGCTTCTCGATTAAAGCAGGGATCATGTAGACTGGCAATCGAAGCCTGGCGAATTCGCGGAGCTCGAGCTCGTGAATCTGACATCCCCGCAAGGGAACGACATAGGCCACGAGAGTTTTCGTGCCCGCGTGGTCTTCTCGAAGCATGACCGAAACAGCATTGACGGAAGCGTGCTCAAGCAATACCGCTTCGATTTCCGAGAGTTCGACGCGGTATCCTCGAATCTTTACCTGAGCATCGATGCGCCCCAAGTATTCGATCTCGCCAGCATCATTGAAACGACACAGATCGCCCGTGCGATAGAGTTTTTCTTTAGAGGTGCTGGGTGGCGACGACGAGTCCGATCGAGCGGCATTCAATTCTCCGAATGGGTTGGGAATAAACTTTTCCCGCGTCAAATCGGGTAATCCAACATAGCCTCGCGATAGCCCTACGCCTCCTAGCAACAATTCACCCGCAATGCCCGGTGCGCACGGATTCATGCGCTCATCCACGATTATGGCGCTATAACCAGGTAGGGGGCGACCGATCGTCACGGGTTGATTGGCATGACATTCGGTCCAGGTGGCAATGACGGTTGCTTCGGTAGGGCCATAGGTATTGAACATCCTTCGCGACCCGCGAGCCCAGCGGTCAACCAAATTCGGAGGACAGGCTTCGCCGCCGACGATCAGCAGCCGCACGGTTTCAACATTCTCGCCCATCATTTGCAGGAGTGTGGGTACGCAGGAAAGAATAGTAATCCGCTTTTGGGCTAATCGCTCTGCAAGCTCGGGCCCAGAACGTACCAACTCAGACGTACCGATAACCAGCGTGGCACCTGAGCAATAAGCGAGCCAGATCTCTTCAACCGAAGCATCAAATGCCAGCGAAAATCCTTGGAAAACGCGATCGGCAGGTTGAATGCCGAACATAGCCCTCTCGGCTTGTACAAGATGGCAGACATTGCGATGCGAAATGGAAACCCCTTTGGGCCGCCCCGTCGAGCCCGACGTGTAAATGACATAGGTTTCATCATCTGTCTTGAGGCCGACATGTGCGCGCTCGGGGGCATCCAGTGAAGCGAGCTGCACTTGGGCCAGCACCTCTTCGATAGCATAGCTGGTAGTGCAGGCATGCAGCTCGGGGCTGGCGAAGTGGCTCGTCGTGATCAGACAACGAACTTGACTGTTTTCAAGAATATAGAGGACGCGATCTAGGGGATATTCCGGGTCGAGCGGAACGTAGGCCGCACCGGCTTTAAGTACACCCAAGAGTACGGTGTGAACAGCGATGCCGCGCGGCAACCAGAGAGCAACGCGCGACCCGCAGCCAATGCCTTGGGAACGCAGCCAATTTGCCCATTGGTTAGAAGCGGCCTCCAATTGATGATAACTCAATGAATCCGCGTCGCATTCGACGGCTACATTGGCGCCAAATTGACGAACCGTCGCTTGAAAGAGGTCGGGTAACACGTCATACATGGGCTTCCATTGGTTATCCATCCACTGCCTTCAAGCCATTGCCTTCAATTGAGTGCTGCCTTCATTCGAGTGCCATCCATCGAGCTGCCTGAATCGTCGCCCTTCAGCCGCACGGGATTTGCTGGTTGTCAGCGGCTTGCCCGCACGATACGCCACGGCGTAGTCTAGTTGCCCAACCGGTTATTGAACAGGTAGGCCAGTCGCTCGTCGGTTGTGTCATTCGGTCTTCCGACTACGATTCTCGCAATGCCTTCGAACGCGGTTTGAAAGGTTCTGCGGTAGCCCTGCGACTGTAGTGAATAAATTGCGATCCGGCTTGGGCGCTCAGGAGCAGCGGTCCTGAGTCAAGGCCACTCACGGAGCAATCCAGACACCCGAGGCATTCCAGCCCGTAGTCGCCATCCAAGGCGATCGTGATTTCGCACACCGACAGAAACTCTTTCAACTATTCCTCTACGCAATTGCAACTGACGATGGACGTTGACTGGAGACTGCAGGAGTTAGTTGCAATCGACAACTATGTCTGCTCGGATTTCATGCGGTGGATCAAGAAAGCGCGAGCATAGTGCCAGTTACGAAAAACGGTTGACCGGGATAGGTTCAGCGATTGAGCAATTTCGCAGAGAGTCAGACCGGCAAAAACACGTAGCTTGGCTATTTCTGCCGCCTGCTTGTAGTCTTGTTCGAGCGATTGAAATGCATCGTCTAACTCTAGCATGCCGTCCACAGAGTCATCATTTGCAATCGCAGCTTCCGCTTCTGACATGCTTATTCTCTGATACTCACCACCGTGCTTGGTTGTTTTCCTTCGCCTCGCTCGTTCGATCAATATGCGTCGCATGGCTTCGGCTGCGGCTACAAAATAGTGTCCCCTGGAGGACCAATCCGTTGTGACTGTTTGCGTTACCAAGCGAAGATAGGCATCGTGAACGAGATCGGTGGGTTGAAGCGTTATGCCAGGAGCCTCTTTCCAAATCAATGCCTTTGCAAAACGTCGCAGATCACCATAGACATCGATCAACACTTGATTCGACCAAGCGGATTCAGTGAGAATCGCTAGCGGCACACATGGGCCTTCGGTTGACGACTCATTCACGATTCACGGTTCTCCTTTCTCATCCGATCTTTCATTATCAAAAAGAATATTCTAGTAGATTGGAAGAAAAAATTTTGGAAATTTTTGGAAATTTCAGGTCCGGATATCGCATAATCTCTTGCACAAGTACTGTTGTACGAGTCCTCGACGTCCAAGCCTGGGGACTTAGGTTCCACGTATATTTTTGTAGATCATGATTCCAAACACACAAGTTGTCGTGGATATTTTCTGCGAAGCGATCGAAAAACACAGTCCTGATCAATGGAA
>JAYVPE010000409.1:0-17267 GCA_043757575.1 Pirellula sp. | reverse complement strand
GGGGTCTCAATCCAAGTACCGGCAAATTGGTATGGTACGTGGAAACAAAATTGACAGGTAATCTTTCGCCCAGCGTAATATCGGACGGTGATACAATTTACGTCTTTGGTGGTTACCAATCGTCGGGAAGCTTGGCCATTAAGTTAGGTGGCAAAGGCAACGTTACAAAATCGAATACGCTTTGGACCAGTCGAAACTCATCGTACGTGGTCACCCCCATTTTGTATGAGGGGCATCTTTATTGGATAGACGATAAAGGGATGTACTTTTGTGTGTCAGCAAAGACCGGTGAAACGGTTGACAAGCAACGTGTTACTGACATCAAATCCGGCGGACGTCCGGTCTACGCCTCGCCTGTCTCGATCGACGGCAAGTTGTATATGCAGACTCGCAACAGCGGTCTTTTTGTACTGGACGGTAAGCCGAAGATGGAAGTCTTGAAACAAAATCGATTTGGATCCGACGACAGCGTGTTCAATGCCACGCCTGCCATCAGTAAAGGCCAATTGTTTTTGCGATCCTACACGCATCTTTATTGCGTCATGTCAGAAAAGACTGATTGAACCCGTGGGCGAAAGCCAAACGGCACTCACTTTGAGCGGCAAGACGCTAGGAGCTTGATGATTTAACGCCGATTTGCAAAAATAATGATTAGCCGATGGGCGTTAGCCCCGGTTGTTGGCGAATGAACCGACGCTAACGCGTTGCGGCTAATTAAATCAACAAGGCGCTAGCCGCCGGTCCTGTGGTGTCGATTGCCCATACAAGAACCGGCGGCTAATTCGGTAAGTCTTGTGGCGGCTCTGGTAGACATGCAAATAGAAAACCTGGCGTGAGAGTCCAATAGCCCACTCTGACGCCTGCCTTGGCCAATCCGCTTCCAGCCCAAACGTTGCACGTGCGAAAAAGATTGTAATGGCCTGTTCCCTCGTAAAAGGCATCTGTAGTTCGGTAGTGGGCGTTAGGTATCGGGATCAATGAACCATCCGCCTTTTTTTGGAACGATGACGATAGGTACTCGCAAAGGCGTTTGAATTGGACAGGAGAAAGTCGGATTTTTCTCGATCGTTCGGGAGACCAAATCAGATCATTACACAGGTCAACGTGTACGACGGTTTCTCCCAATCCCGCGAACGCAAGTAGTACATTCGAAATTTTCAGGTCGTCCCAAGTTTCAGTCTCCATATAAAACTGGCGATTGCCCCATCCGAAAACCGCGTAGCGATACTGAGGTTCAAAGTTAGGAAAATCGGTCGTTTTAAAGCGATCAATCCATCGAAATGTCGGTTCATCCACCGGTAAAACTAGATCGACGTGCACGCCATTGTTGATTACCAAAATGTCTATCCCGATTTTCGCATCAGCATGCTGGAAATTTCGATTCAATGGCGTGTTTCCTAAAATCCAAGCTGCTGCAACGAAACAAAGTATGCCCGTTAACAATAGTCCAATAGCCCGCATACCCCATCGCCATGAAAATGAGAACCACGACTTTCGTTGGACTGACTTGAGTGCTGTTTCGGCAGATTTCGTTTTCGTTGCCTTTTCAATATCACTCATCGCGCCGTCGTTTCATCTTAACCCAATGTTGAACAAGGGCCGGGGGGACAAACGCTAAGTTGGCCACGACCATCATAAAGCCAAACGTAACCATCCCTAGAAACAATGCGATACCGCCATGGACCATCAACGCGACCAAGAGAGTCCACGCCCGAGTCCATCGCGGCCAAACGATCGCACAGTAGCTAACTTCCCAAAACAGGGTTAAATGCGTGGCAATCGAGGTTAAAGTCGGAAAATGCCCTGTCCATGTCATGTCGATTGACTGGTATTCGTACGAAGCGACCGAGTACCACATTGCACTCCCATCCCACCACATCTCACCTCGCAATTTACCTAGGCCGCCAAAGAGATAAATCACACACAAATGCAGTTGTATCAAACGCGTTGCGAACGTATTGGACCAACACATTGGCGTTGCCGAATCGCATGCACTTTTTGGCAAACCGGATATCGAGTGGAGCCACGTGTACTTTAAAAATAAGTTGCCAAATCTCCGATGAAGCCAACTATCTATGCTCCAAACGCTGCCAGGTCTAGCTAGGCAAAGGTACATGACAAGCATGAGCGTAATTTGGTCCAAGCCGAATAGCATGCCGGTCATGCGATGGACGGTCATGAGGGTCGTAAACCATGCCAAGAAGCAAAACGCAGAGGTGAAAAAACCTAAGGCGAGCATTACCCCTGCTAGGCAAGCGAAAATTTCATGGCACCAGAGAATCGACATCGAGTCGGTCTGAGCAAGATACGTCCATTTGAATTCGGGAGCTGTTCCGTGATGCAGTGCACTCCAGGTTGCGTTGTTGATGAGTGCGAACGGCCCCAGGAACGATTCTAGATTCAACATCCAAACCAAATGAATGTATGCGATCATCGAGCCCGTTGCGATTCGAATCAAAGCCAAGGTGTGTGCTGCGTTTGGCCGAAAGAAAAATTCCTGAAGCGAATTGAAAAAAGACGCATTCGAAACATCAGCTCTGAGTCCAAGCTGGATAGGGGCTGAAGGACTCATCGTGAAGCTCCTGCACCGGGTTTAGTGAGAAGCTCATTAACAGGCGGCGTTGCGGCTGATTCGATCATCGTTTCTGGAAGGACAATGGTCAGACGCGGATCGTTTAAACTCCAACCTTCCCGAAGTACTTGATGCGATTCCGGCAATAAACGTTCCACGCGTCGCAGTTGAACTATTTCTTTGTTTCGCGAGTGCTTTAGGCTGGCAACAATGGACCCTTGGATTTGGTCGTAAATCTCTTTATCAAAAGCCCACCGAGGCATAAACTCTAGATCCTTTTTCAGTTCTTCGGTCACGTGCTGAGGAGCGTAACGGCTCGTATAGAACTCCGACAGCATGAAGTAGCGGTGGTAAAGCAATCGAGGCCAATGTTCCTTGCGATCTGGTAGGAATAGAGTCTGGACTAGCTCTTTTTCGGAGGAATCTGTTGCGGATCGGGACGAAAGCGAGCACTGAATCAAGTGACTTGGGCCTGGATTGGGCGCAAAAAAGAAGTATCCGTGGTTCATGTAAAGCCATTGCGAATAAGGCTTCATCGCATCGGCGAGCCAGGCGAATTCTGGCCCCGTTTGGATTTCGCTCCGTGAAAAGAAGCGGAGAGGCTCCGACAAGACAGCCAAAAAGTGGACCAGGAACGCAGCCAACAACACATATTTGAGCCAGGTAGGGCACTGGATTGCAGGAGCTTCAGAACTACTTTTGGCAGATGGAACCGCGTTTTCCGGGTCTTTCGGCAGTTTCGTGGACTTCATGGGATTTTTGGAGCGAGTCTGGCGGGATTGATATCCCGTAGAGTAGCACGATTGTTTTCACCAAACCAGTCGCGGCTTTACCGCAGCAAACGGAACCTTTTTTGCTTATAAGGGTTAGGGAATGGGCTAGATTGGCGACCATCGCCCTTACAATCGGTGTTAAGTCCAAGATTTTACTTGAGAAGCCGAACTAATTGTCTCCAGGTGGTCGGTAGCGTCTAGCCATCAGTTGTCCATTAACTAAAGTCAATTCTTGGCGATTTGACTGCAATTCGCGAATGGCGATCCAACCCCAGCATTTCTATGCAAATCAAAAACTTACTCAGAATCAGTTTCTTTGCCATTTCCGTATTCTTTGCTTCTGGCACAGCATGTTTAAACGCATCCGACCCAGACCTCGTGGGTGTCTTGGCTTCCATTACGGATCCAGGAAACGCAGCCGAACTCGGATTAACACAAGACCAATTGGACAGGTTGAGTGTATTGATTAAGCAGCATGAAAGCCAAGCATTGACGTTTTCCAGCCAAATTCGACAGTTGCCATCTGCGGAACAGCGAGCGAAAAAGCTGGAACGTATTCGTTCGATCGAAAGGCAAGGATTTGCACTTCTGAGCGAGGCTCAACAGTCGACAGCCGAAATGTGGCGTCTTCAAAAACTTGGGCCGGCTGCTTTAATGGAGCCTCAGGTTGCGACTCTTATGGGTGTTACCGAGGATCAAATCGCGAAAATCAAAAATATCCTTGAAGGAAAATCGATACTCAATCGCGAGATGGGGGCGATCAAAGCGGCTGCCGAATTGAATTCGCGTATCGTGGCAATTCTTGACGAATCACAGCGAACTGCGTGGCAGACATTGGTCGGCAAGCCAGCGCAAGGTGAGATCAAGAACAAATCCCTAGAAACACTAGAAAGCGATATCTCACAAAATGCGCCATCAGCGTCGGATGTCGCGGTTAAAGTAAAGCCGAAGATGATCGGCCCTGAGGATGGACTCACTATCAATTTCAACGCTGCTCCATGGAGCGAAGTCCTCAAGTGGCTCGCGAAAGAAGCGGAATTGAGCTTGCAAGCCGACGCATATCCAGCGGGAACGTTTACTTACAGAGACCCCTACCGTCGATATACGATAGCCGAAACGATGGATATCATGAACGGTGTGCTGCTCGGCAAAGGCTATACGCTGGTCAAAAAACAGCGGATACTCATAAGCGTTGATTTGGGTAGCGGTGAATCTGCCGACATAATTCGAGGGCTCATTCGCGAGTTGGCCGAATTGGTTGCACCTGAAGATTTGAACAAGCGTGGCGATTACGAGATTGTCAAAAGTGTATTTACACTAGAACGATCTACTGTCGAAGAGATTGAAAAAGAAGTCAAATTGCTGATCGGACCTCAAGGTTCCGTTGTCTCGTTGCCTACTGCTGGTCAAGTACTTGTTTGCGAGACAGGTGGCAAGTTACGGATCATTCGAGACTTGGTCGAGCGGTCGGAAAAGCCGAATGGTGCTCGGTCTGCAAAGATTGTGACTCTCCCGCTAAAGCACGTTAGCGCCGACGAAGTACTGGGAATTGCGAGACCGTTGTTGGGACTTAAGGAGGGTTTGAACACATCGGACGATTTTAGTATTTCGACCGACACGTTTGGCAATACAATTTATGCTACCGGATCCGCTGATAAGCTTCAAAAATTGCGGGACATCACCACTGAAATAGATGTAAAGCCGAGTGCCGAGTCGTCCAAGGCAACGGTTGCAGAGCCACCTTTTTTCAAAACTCATCGGCTCCTCGGTTCGGATCCGACCACTACGATGGACGTGCTTCAATCGACCTTTTCTGGCCAAACCAACATGAAGCTTTCGATGGATCCGAAGACTAATAATATTCTCGCTTTGGCGACGAAGGAAGATCACGAAAAGATCGATGCGATCATAGCCGAACTTGCGGGCCAACACAGTGATTTCGAAGTCATCCAGTTAACGAAACTAGACACTCAAGCGGCCATTTTAACTTTGGAAAAATTCTTTGGTAAACAAAGCAAAGATGCGGCCACTGCGAAGGGACCCATATTTTATGGCGATGCTGCATCGAAGCGAATCATGGTTAAGGGGACTAAGGAGGAAGTAACACAAATTCGAACACTATTGAATACAGTCGAGGCATCGAGCCCTGATTCGGAAAGTTTGATAGATGGGTTGCTTTTACTGCCTTTCAAAGGCAAGGCCGCAGATCGCATGTTGGATCAAATACAGTTGCTGATGGATGCCAGGAAGAGCAAGTCACGTTTTCGCATGATCCTACCCCCCGGCGAACCCAAAATCAATAAAGGAGTGAAAGCGTCTGAAGAACCTGCTCCCGCTCCGAAAAATCTAAAGGATGGCCGAAGCGCGTTTGACGGTCATCCGATCAACCCATTTTCTAAATTCATAGCTGTTGCCCAGGAAAGCGAAAGCCCTCAGCAGACGAAGCCCGTGACCGCCGCAGCGACCGCTCAGTCGAACCTTGGACGTTTTGACGAAATCGTAATCCGCCGCGGTCCAAACGGTTTGATCATTTCGAGCGACAACCCAGATGCTCTTCGAGAGTTCAATCAACTGTATAAATTAGCGCAAGAGCAAATTGCCAATGCACCCGCTGAACCGGCTGTCATTGTCTTGAAGCACATTAAAGCGGCAGCGGCAGCCGAGTTGATCAAGAGTATTATCGCTGGCGAGGCAGCTACTGGCGGTGGTGGTGGTGGTGGACTTCTTGGCGATGTAGCTTCCAGTGTTTTAGGCGGCGGCGGAATCTTCGGAAGTCTTTTTGGCGGTGGCAGCGGCGGGAGTAGTGCTAACAGCAGTTCGGCTATCACCGGCGCAGCAGCGACCGGAAACGTAGTGATAACCCCGGATCCACGGCTCAACGCGCTTTGGGTTCAGGCCAATGGATCCGACATGCAAATGGTCGAAGATCTAATCTTGATGATCGACATTCCAGACAGCGGCATAGTGAATCTGACTAGAGGATCCCCTGAAACAATCTTTATCAAAAATGTCCCGGTCGCTGACATCGAAGCGATTGTCAAGCAAGTTTTCGCTGATCGAATTGCTGCGGCTCCAGGTGCAGGTGCGCAACGTCAGCCATCACCACAAGAAATTCTTCAACTTATCGGTGGGGGCGGTGGTGGACGACGAGGTGGAGGCGGCGGCGGCGGCGGAGGCGGTGCCGCTCAAAGCGAGCTAAAGGAACAAACAATGACGGTCAGCTCGGACAAAAAGAACAATGCACTCATCGTGGTTGCGCCTCCCATGCTTTTTCAAGACGTTAAGAAGTTGGTTGAAGAATTGGACCAAGCTTCAGAAGACGACGATCCTAGTTTTATCGTCGTGCCCATGCCTGCCGAAGTAAATGCGACAACCATGCAGAATGCACTAAAATCTGCGTTTGGTGCGAGTGTCAAAACAAGTACCTCTACGCCTGGCACGAACCCAGCCCAAGGCGCTGCTGGCGCTACGGGAAACCCTGCTGATTTCTTTCAGCAGTTCCGAAATCGGGCGGGTGGGGGTGGAGCTCCGGGTGGTGGATTTCCGGGTGGTGGATTTCCAGGCGGTGGCTTTGGCGGAGGAGGATTCGGTGGAGCTCCTGGTGGCGGTGGCCAACGTGGAGGAGGCGCTGGTGGTTTTGGCGGTGGCGCAGGAGGCGGTGGCGCTCAGGGCGGAGGTGGCCGCGGCGGCCGATAGCAATTTGTGGACTGATGCGAATAGCGTTCTCGAGATTTCATGACATATCAAAAATAGAGTTCAATTGCTCCCATGATTACAGAAGCTGGCGAAATCCTCCTCCGACGCGGTCTGATCAACCGCGAACAACTTCAGCAATCTCGCGCCACTGCGAATGGTGGCGGGATCCTCGAAAGCGTTATTAAAGCAGGGTTTGCAAAGGAAGAGGACGCCTTAAGAGTTGTGGCGGAAGAATTCGGACTCGATTTCATCGATCTCCGAGAAGCTAACGTGGATCTAGCGTTGTTGCAAACATTTCCGCTCAAGCTCATCTACCGCCATGCCTTATTTCCCGTCAAACGCGAGGGTGGACAGTTATTCGTTGCTACGAGTAACCCGCTCGATTTATATGCGCTCGACGAAGCGGCTGCAGCTACAGGATTAGCCGTCGTTCCGCTGGTTGCGGAAAAAGATGAAATCGCAAAGCTGGTCAAGAAACACCTTGGTGTAGGGAGCGAAACCGTCGAGGGGCTTATGGCCTCGAAATCGGATGAAGATGCCGAAATCGAATTGCTCGAAAAGATCGAAGCGGACGGCAGCGAGCTGGGCGAACAGGCTCAAGAAGCTTCGGTGGTTCGCTTGGTGAATGAGCTATTGGTAGAAGCGATCGATACGCGTGCTAGCGACGTTCACATCGAATCGCAAGCCTCTGGGATCGTTGTACGATATCGTATCGACGGTATTTTGCACACTCAGGCTATACCACCAGAAATCAATCGCTTTCAAGCGGCCATCATCTCGCGTCTCAAGATCATGGCTCACCTGAATATCGCCGAAAAGCGGTTGCCGCAGGACGGTCGAATCAAGCTGCGAGTGCATGGCCGCGAGATTGATATCCGGGTCTCGGTTATACCTATGATCCACGGCGAGAGCTTGGTCATGCGAATCCTCGATAAAGGCTCGATGAAGTTCGATCTGCGTAATTTGGGGATGGGCGACGCTACCTACAAGCTATTTAGCGAGCTTATTCGCTTGCCGCACGGAATCATCTTGGTAACCGGACCTACGGGTTCCGGTAAGACCACTACGCTGTACAGTTCTTTGCTTGAGATCAAATCGCCTGAGAACAAGATCATTACGACAGAGGATCCAGTTGAATATCAGCTCGATGGAATCAACCAGATCCAAGTCCATCCGAAAATCGGATTGACGTTTGCCGTTTCACTTCGAAGCATTTTGCGTCATGACCCAGACATTGTTCTGGTGGGTGAAATTCGCGACGCGGAAACGGCCGAAAACGCGATCCAAGCTTCGCTCACTGGTCACACCGTGTTCAGCACTTTGCACACCAACGATGCGGCCGGTGCATTCACTCGAATTGTTGATATGGGAATCGAACCCTTTTTGGTTGCGAGCACCGTTGAGGGAATCATGGCGCAGCGACTGGTTCGTCGATTGTGCGTCGAATGCAAGCAAGCATATCATCCGTCAACGGACGAAGTGCCCAAGGATTTTCCATGGGAAAAACTCGATGGAAAGCCGCTGTTTCGACCGACGGGTTGTAGGGCCTGTAGAAACCTTGGTTACGCGGGCCGTTTCGGAATTTACGAATTGTTAGCAACTACCGAAGAAGTTCGTCAGTTGGCTCATGATCGAGCCAGTAGTTTCGAAATCAAGAAAGCAGCCTTGCGACATGGTATGCTAACCTTGCGAGACGATGCATTTCGCAAGGCCATTGAGGGAACGACGAGCATGGAAGAAGTGCTCCGAGCTACGAAAGGGGACTCGCTGGGATAATTCGTTTAACTTGTTGATTTAATTAGCCGCAACGCGTTAGCGTCGGTTCACTCGCAACAACCGGGGATAACGCCCATCGGCTAATTACTATTTTTGTAAATCACATTATATCAACAAGCCCCTAGTCATCGGGTTAATAAAACAACCTGCTTCGTTAGTCCCACCCTAATATCATGCCTGATTTTGCATACTTAGCACGAGACATGGCTGGCAAATCGGCCGCTGGAACGATCGCCGCTGCAAATGCGCGCGATGCGGCCACGCAGTTGGGTGCAAAGTCGTTGTTTCCTATCTCGATTACAGTCAACAAGACTTCTCAAGTCAAGATGACGAAGCGGGTGTCTGGTGCTCAGATGGGCAGCTTTTATGCTCAGTGCGCATCGCTTCTCCGAGCTGGCGTTCCCATGCTCCGAACGTTGACTCTGCTTTCAAATCAGTCGGGAGGGAATCGAACACTCCAAAATGCGGTAAGTGAAATTCGCGGTCGAGTCGAGGAGGGTGAAGCGTTGGGAGAAGCCATGGCGCGTTACCCTCGCATTTTCAATGACATGGCGGTCAACATGGTCCGGGCTGGCAGCGAAGGTGGTTTTCTAGAAGATGCACTCGAACGCGTTGGCAGTTTCGTTGAGAAGCAAGAAGAAATCAAAGGAAAGACGATGGGCGCGATCGCGTATCCCGTGTTCGTCATGTCCGTCGGAGTGGTAGTGGTGACCGTCTTGCTCATCTTTTTCGTGCCTCAATTCGAAGGCATATTCGGGGCATTGCGAGCTAAGGGGAAACTGCCACAAGCGACCGAGATCTTGTTAGGGATCAGCAAAATCGTGCAGTACTACTGGTGGGCAATTCTCGGCACGATAGCGCTAACTGGGTTGATGATTAATAAGTATTTGAAGACAACCAAGGGCAAACGCAACTTGGATTTGCTCAAGATAAAAGCACCCTTGTTGGGAAGTGTTTTTTTGAACTTGGCCGTCGCGAGATTTTGTCAAGTGCTAGGAACACTCTTGAAAAATGGTGTCCCAATCTTGCGTTCTCTCGAGATCAGTCGGCAAGCCGCAGGTAACGTCGTTTTGGCGGAATCCATCGCAGAAGCTAGCGAAGAGATCACTGCTGGCGAGCGACTGGCCAAACAATTGGAAAAGAGCGGCCACTTCCCTCAGACGGTAGTTGAAATGATTTCTGTAGCTGAGGAGTCCAATAGCCTCGATTCAGTGTTAGTAACGATAGCTGAAAATTTGGAACGGACTACTTTTCGTCGTTTGGAGACAGTGGTCCGCTTATTGGAACCAATCATGCTTTTGATATTAGCAGGAATGGTTATGTTTGTTGTGTTGGCTCTGATGCTGCCTATTCTCAACAGTTCAGATGCAATTTAACTTTCGACTTAGGAGTTTTGGAATGAAACGTAGAATGAATACTCGAAGAAGCCTCCGCCGCGGTTTCACGCTCTTGGAGTTGCTTTTGGTTCTCATTATTTTGGTAATCATCGCAGGGTTTAGCATCCGAGCAGTACAAGGCACGTTGGACGGCGCCAAAAAGAGACAAGCGAAAATCATGTTAGGCATTCTTTCGACTTCATTGAAGGAATACCAACTTGAGGTTGGGAACCTGCCATCAGCACTCGAAGCGTTGCACACACAACCGACGGATATTTCGGACGCAAGCCTTTGGGTGATGAAATTAGACAAAGAAGTGCCAAAGGATCCATGGGAAAAGCCTTATGATTATAAGCCAAACGGAACTTCGTTTGATTTGCGAAGCGTAGGTCCCGATGGCCAGTCCGGTACGGCTGACGATATTACCCCATAAACGAACTTTCGAACGGAACGCCTATAATGTCTCAAATGCGAGCAAGCAACCGAACGGCAGTTACGCTGCTTGAGTTGATGCTCGTGTTGGCGCTCTTGGTCGCATTTGCTGGCATTGCAATCCCTTCATTTGAGTCGATGGTCAGCAGTCGTCGATTAAGTCAGTCGATCGAAAAGATTCGAAACGAAATCATGGCTGGACGTGTTATGGCTATGCGAACAGGGCAGGCTCAAGTCATGAGGATGACTTTGCAAGGAAAAGATTATTCGATCTCTCCGTGGTTGGGTGGCAGCGAAGCACAGGACGCGTCTGCTGGCGCAACCCTCATGCAATCGGGACAAGCGATTCAGACTCAAGCGACTTCCGGAGGCGGGGCAACGTCGACATCGGAATCGTCCGGCAGCACAAAGCAATTGGGTGAAGGGATTCAGTTTTCGACGGTTGAAACGCTGATTGACTCACGCAATGCATTAGTGATCCAACAATCGGGCGGGACTGTTCCGACAAATGGGGGTTCCTCTCAAGGTGACGGGTCTGGCCTTTCGTCTCCGCTGTTGCTTTACCCAGATGGTTCGTGCACAACTGCACAAATCATTTTGGCTGACGATCGAGGTAGACGCATGGCGATCCAAATTCGCGGTGTGACCGGGCAATTGAAGTCGATGCGTTTGACCTCTGTTGCAACACCGTGAACCCAGTTTGGAAAGTGCCAAAACTATGCAAACAAGAAAACCAGAGCCGCGGACACTAACCTCGCTTTCGACAAGACATTCTGGGCGAACACTCCTAGCGCCCAATGTCACTCACTTTGAGCCGCAACGCGCTAGCGTGCGGGCTGGCAGGCTAGAAATCGCTTGCGAATCCGGCCCTCATGCTAGCGCATTGAGGCTCAGAAATTACAAAGTGAGCGCCATTTGGCTAGCGCCCGCAGCTCAAAAAGGCAAAAAATCTCGGACGAAGTTTCGACGAGCTGGTTTGTCTCTCCTCGAAGTCGTACTGGCTCTTACCATCTTGGCTGTAGCAGCCGCTCTGCTGGCACAGGTTACGAAACAAGCGACCGATAACGGAATGATGTCGCAACGACTCTCCACGGCTCAAATGCTCTGCGAATCCAAGATGTCAGAAGTATTGGTGGGCGCGATTCCGTTGACTTCATCCGGTTGGACTCAGATTACTGACTCAGGTCGAAGGGGCAGTTGGTATTATCGAATTCAAACTACCACGGCGGAACGTCCCAACATGATCGGTGTTCGACTCAGTGTTACCGATCAGCCTGATGCCACAAGCGGCAATCCAGAATTGTTTTTCATCGTTCGTTGGATGATCGATCCCAGCCTGGGTCTTGATACTCCTCCTACGTCGACATCAACTACTGGAGCCTCATCAAGTGGCAGCGGAGGCATTCAATGAAAGTCAAAAGTAGGTTGGGACCACTGTCCCGACCTTTACAGATTCAAGGCCACTTGCGGGTTGCTCGGGACAAATGGTCCCAAGCTACATTCCGATTTCCACGACGCTCGGCTTTCACGTTGCTTGAATTGATCCTGTCGTTAGCTCTGACCGCCGTGGTTGCGGGACTTATGGGCAGCTTGATTCAGCTCTATTTGGTCAATCAGGAAACGGGACGTGATAGTGTTCGGCAAGCACAAATGGCGAGAGCTATCCTCAATATGATTGCCGAAGACGTACGCACGACCGTTCGTTATCAAAAGTTTGACACAAGCGGTTTAGTACAACTTCTCTCGACCGATACGGGATCAAGTGGCGGTGGTGCAACAGGCGGAGGCGCACCGAGTGGCGCTGCATCAGGCGGCGGTCCCTCAGGCGGCGGAGCACCAAGTGGCGGTGCGTCCGGTGGCGGAGCCAGTGGGGCAAGCACTTCTACTGCTCCGGTGGCACTTCCACCGGGAATTTACGGGTCAAGCACATCGATAGAAATAGATGTAAGTCGATTACCTCGCCCGGATGAGTATTACCCAAAGATAGGCAATACATCGACAGGAACACTCGGAGACATGCCGAGCGACGTCAAAACTGTTGGTTATTACGTCCAGTCTCCTCGTTCCGATGGAGTTCAGGATTCGTTAGGGCAACTGAGTAAAGAAGCTGCGAGTTTGACATCCGCTCCGGTTGCATCTCCCAATGGCGGGCTAGTTCGAAGATCGGTGGATCGAGCTGTAACTCAATATGCTTATGAGAACGCGCAGAGCAGTCAATTGCTTCGAACGGGCGAGTTGATTGCACCAGAGGTGCTTGCGTTGGAGTTTCAATATTTCGATGGAGCGACCTGGCAGACGCAATGGGATGGCAGTCAACACGGGCTCCCACATGTTGTCAAGATCACAATTGCCATGCAACGTGATAGCCTTTCAAAATCGAAACCTCTTGATCCGGGGATAGCCATTTCCTCGATCACGACGAGCATGCGGCAGGAATATGGCATTGAAGTTTACTCAACAAATACGATCATCCCAGGAGCACAATTGCTTGTCGCTCCTGAGGGAACAACTGCTTCTGGTTCAACGAATAACGGTATGAGTTCCGTGGGTTTATAAGGATGGAAACGACGATGACTAATTCGAAAAAGCGTCCGGTGGATACAGCAAAAGACAACCCTAACGCATTTATTTTGTTGGCGGTGATGCTCGTGTTGGCGGCAATCACGCTGAGTGCATTGGCTTTTTCGCAATCGATGTTGATCGGCCACGAGGAATCTCGATTGGCAGGTGAATCGATTCAAGCTAGGTATGCTGCGGATTCGGGAATAGACGCGGCACGACTTTTCTTAGCATATCCACGGCAAACGCGCGATGATTCTGGCGGAACTTACAGCAACGCAAATACATTCCAAGCCATTCCCGTCTTAGCCGGACGCGGTCAAGGCAACCAATGCAATTACTCTTTGGTCGCTCCGAACATGAATGAAAATGGCAAATACGCGAGCTATCGATTCGGGCTCCACAATGAGTCCGCACGTCTCAACGTCAATGTTCTACCCATTATCGACAGCATGATGTCGATCGGCCAAATAGCTCAGCAAATGGGCGGTGTGGACTTGTCAAGTTTGGGGCTTTCCGCTGGCGGAGCAACTGGAGCTGGAGCTGGTGCGGGTGCAGGTGCAGGTGCAGGTGGGGGGTTTGGTGGGACAAGTGCGGGGGCTGGGGCTGGACGAACATTACTTATGGCGCTTCCGAGCATGACCGAAGATATTGCCGATGCGATTCTTGATTTTATTGACACGGACGATGAGCCGCGAGAGTATGGCGCCGAACGTGACTACTACACTCAGTTGCCAATTCCGTACGCGCCCACCAATGGCCCATTGCAATCCATCGAACAGCTACTCCTAGTGCGCGGAGTCACACCGAGTTTACTTTTTGGCTTGGATCAAAATCGAAATGGGGTACTTGAGCAGTCCGAAACGTTGACTGCTGCGTCGAGCGGATACACGCCCAACGCAAGTACACCGGGGTCTTCGAGCACACAAGCTGAGTTGCCAGATCTAGGTTGGGCGATTTATTTAACTTTGTATTCTAAGGAAAAGAATGTTGCGGGGGACGGTACTCCGCGTGTGAACATTAACGGTTCGGACTTGGCAACGCTACAAACGGATTTGGCAGCAGCAGCCGGAGACGATCTCGCAACGTTTATCATTGCGTATCGAGCCAATGGTGCAGGGGCGGGTAGCAGTGGTGGCCCTGGCGGCGGCGGTGCTTCAGGTGGAGGTGCTGGCGGACCGGGCGGCGGCGGAGGATTCGGCGGCGGCGGAGCAGGAGGCAGAGGCGGAGCAGGAGGCAGAGGCGGAGCAGGAGGTGGCGGACCAGGTGGCGGCGGACCGGGGGGTGCAGGTGGTGGACCGGGCGGGGGCAGAGGTGGACCGGGCGGCGGTGGACCTGGTGGTGGTGGACCGGGCGGCGGTGGACCGGGTGGCGGCGGACCGGGCGGCGGTGGACCGGGCGGCGGCGGACCTGGTGGCGGTGGACCGGGTGGCGGTGGACCGGGTGGCGGTGGACCGGGCGGCGGCGGACCGGGTGGCGGTGGACAAAATAGAGGTGGTACAGGTGGTGGACGGGGTGGACGTTCGAATTTCGATCTGTCAATTCTCAATTTCCAACCGTTTTCCATGGTTTCATTTCTTCAGCCTCCCAGAGGCGGCGCAGGCCAAGGCGGTGGTGGCCAGGGCGGATTTGGTGGTGGCGGCCCAGGCGGTGCAGGTCAGGGTGGTGGACCGGGTGGTGCCGGTGGCGGAAATCGCGGAGGCAACAACGGTGGACCAGGCGGCGG
Source organism: Pirellula sp. (assembly GCA_043757575.1). Lineage (GTDB taxonomy): Bacteria > Planctomycetota > Planctomycetia > Pirellulales > Pirellulaceae > JBKCUI01. The sequence goes on along the minus strand of JAYVPE010000409.1, from coordinate 2,357 downwards.
TCAAGGGGGACCTGGCGGTGGTAGAGGAGGCAACGGCGGTCCTGGCGGCGGTAACGGAGCTCCTGGCAATGACGGTCCTGGGGGAGGCAAAGGAGGTCCGGCGGGCGGTCGAAAGGGTGGCCCGGGTGGCGGAACCGGTGGTGGAATGGTCGGCGGCGGGCCAAACGGAAGCACGGGCGGAACGAACGGTGCGGCCCCAAAAACGATGCCATGGAAGGCTGACATGTTCGCTTCCTTGAACATCGACACATCCCAAGGTGCCAGCGGCAAAGTCAAGCAGGTTTTAGACCTTATCGACGCCAAATTCACAGCAGCCGTCGACGGCGAGCAAGTGACGTTTACGTCACCATTGAGCTCGTCTCCAATCGCTATGGCATTATTTTTGCCGACGATCATGGACAAACTTACCGCTGTAGAGGCTACGGTTTTGCCAGGACGAATTAGTATTAATGAGGCTCCTCGGGAAATCCTTTCCGGGTTGCCTGGAATGACAGTCGAAATTTTGGACAAATTGATCGAAGCCCGAGCGCAATCGACGGACAATCAGAATCGGAAATTTGAAACGTGGCCTATGGTTGAGGGAATCATCACGCTTCAGCAGATGCAGATGATTGCTCCGTTGGTAACCGGTGGAGGAGACGTCATGCGAGTTCAAAGCGTTGGGTACTTCGAACAGACCGCCGGATTTGCTCGAACCGAAGCGGTTATTGATGCTTCTGGACAGATTCCGATCGTGGCGCTCTATCGCAAGATGGATCATCTCGGACGTGGATTCAGTCAAGCGACGTTGGGGCAAAGAGCACAGGGATTGGCGACCAGTCGCTAATCTTAAAACATTTTATTATCAACCAAACCGAACCGGCTTAGCCGAAGGTATTCATGTCACGCATAGTAACCATCGATTGTACTTCTAACGAGATTCGCATTGCTGTTGGAACTAAGGGGCTAACCGGCGTTTCTCTGGAGCACGTCGTTTGTTGTCCATTGGAATTGGGCGAAAATGAGGATTTGTTTAGTAGTCCGAAAACGCTTGAGGCCATCCAGTCTCTGCTTAAAAAAGTCGGCGTCAAATCTGGCGACGCCATCGTTTGCGTGGGCAGAAGCAGCATCGAGTTGCGAGCGCTGACATTGCCTACAGTGGATCGCAATGAATTACCAGACATGGTTCGATTTGCGGCCCAGCGTCATTTTGCCAATGTAGGAGACACTTGGCCAATCGACTTCGTGACAATGCCATCGAGTCAGGAAAATATGATCGACTGTTTAGCCGCGTCGATGAACCCAGCGTTGATCGACCGAGTGCACAAAGTACTTGAAGGTTGCGGACTCACCCTGACGCAACTCATTCTTCGGCCGATGGCTTCGGCGACGATGGCTGTGGTAAAGCAACCGCAATTGGCGAGTTCTGTCGTTTTGCTATTGGACCTCTTCCGAGACGAAGCGGACATGGCGGTAACCGAAAATGGCCATGTTGTGTTCATGCGCAATGTTCGGTTTTCCGACGCGAATGACGCCGCCTCCAATCAGCAAGTGCTAACGGGTGAAATCAAACGCACGATGATCGCTGCTGCATCTCAGCGTTCTAACCTTAATGTCGAACAGATACGCATATGGGGTGACGATTCTCAGAATGCCGAGCTGTGTCAATCCCTTTCGAAATCGTTGAGCGTACCGGTTACGAGCCTTGACCCGTTTCAACTGTTCGACGCCTCTCAATCCGTGCGAGCCGAAGCGGGTGGTGACGCGGGCAAATTCGCGGCCACGATGGGGGCTTTAATAGCACCACAGGTTGCGGATCGTTTGATCGATTTTTCCCGACCAAGAAAACGGGTAGAAAAGACCCGGCCCGTTGCCATGTACGCAATCGCAGGCGCCGCAGCCGCGATACTTCTACTTGGTGGATTCGGTTGGTACTGGATGAGCCATTCGGCGCTCGACGCGGAAATCGCCGCACTCAATACTGCCATCAATACGAACGAAGAGACGATCAAGCTTTCGTCCAAGAAAGGTTCTGACTGGAACAAAGTAGAACAGTTTTTGAAAGGGGATCATCCCTGGCTCGACGAATTGGAATACCTTTCGACTCGAGCGGCCAGTTCCGACAAGGCAATTTTTAGCTTTGCAACCTTTATTACAGATGTGCGAACAGGTGTGTCCACCATCTCATCTAAGTTTATCGTACGTAAGCAAGAAGATGTGCCATTCGTTCAAGAGTCCTTTCGAGATCCAAATCACATGGTCAACAAAAAAGTCAGCCGTATTTCACCAAGTCAGGACAAAGACTTTCCATTTATTGCTGACTTAGAGATTAAAATGCCAGCGGTCATAGTGCTCGACCCTCGTTTGTCTGGAACATC
>JAYVPE010000408.1:0-4551 GCA_043757575.1 Pirellula sp. | reverse complement strand
AAATCGCATGGGAATTGTCAATTTCCCTCATCGAACCAAACAAGCGATTCTGGTCCATCATCGAATTCTTGACCGGAGCCTTAATCAAGCCTAACCCCAGCGACGCACTCCCCAGTTAGCAGAACGTGAATCCAACTGGAATATCGCAAGCAAACAGAGTATCGATTTCTTCGTGCGTCAATATCGTGCTCGCTTTCGCCAACTTCGACTGAAGCTTCGGGCTAAACAATGTTGTTGGCCGAATCTCGCAGTGTCCTGGATCAAGCTCCGGTGGATTGCTCGGCGTTTCGACGACTTCAAAATACTCGGCAGGAATGTCGTCTACCCTCCAAATAGCTACTTCCCAACCATCTGATACCGACGCATCAACCTGTGAAAGAAGCTGCTTTGGGGAAGTGATTGCAAGTTGCGAACAGGATAATCCTTTTTCTCCCTCGCGCAAGAAAAGTGCTGCACTCGTTGCACGCATTCGAGTCTCCGACTTCCGAACTACATAATTCATATTGGGTCTCGGTGGACTTACTCTCCTGATGATGTAAGCGTCTCCGCTGACCTTCTCCATTGGTTCTAATGCCCTGTAAGGTACTGTATAATCGTCTTGTACTCTCCCTTGTCGATCCCTTCAATTTCAAGCTCGCGACCACTGTTTTCGTAGTAGTAATTGGCAATACCTCTCGGAGTTACTTCAACGGTCATTAGCCATTGGCTCTTATCCCACTCAAAGCATATGTTCCCAGCAGCGTTCACGGCAATCATTGGTTCTAAAACGCTTACTGTTTTTGCCAGTCGTTCTAGAAATACATTTGCATGAGTGAGCGAAAGCGAATTCGTTCGTAAAGAACCATAGCTATCCCAATTGTCTGACAAACTAGCTGCGGCTTGCAACTTCTGCGCACAACCGTTCAGCCATGCAGGATAGCCTCTCGTTCTTACTAGCCCCTCAGGTCGCTGCGTCGTTGTTTGCGTTATGCTTTGTACACTCGCTTGAGTATCAGCCACTTTCGTGCCACCTTTCCTTTCGTGCCTTTTGAGAAGTAAAGTTCGTGAAGACCTCGATTAGCCAATCATGCGCCAGATTCAGCGAGTCAAGAAAGTCGCCATCATCGTGATTGATTCTGGATGTAAGTTGAAATGTCACATATGGCATGTCGTCGAACGCTGAATTCAATTCGGCGTAAAGTCGCCCTCTATTTGCTTCTTTCGTAAAGGTTCGATTGAGAGTAAACAGCTCAAACGCACCTAGGTTCGAACTGAAAATACTGTCGACCATTTGTTCAAGGCTCTCGTCAGGTTTTGGTTTGACGTCGTTAAGGTACATCACTTCGCACAATAATGGCGAAATCGAACCTAGAGATTCTTCAAAGCAGAATTCCTGGAAGACTGCAAATTCGTCAACAAATGTCCGAATATTTGCTTCGTAGCGTGGATAGTTCGTAGACTCGCCGGAAACGATAGATTTCCAGTGGAATGCGAATCGATTCCGTTGGACCCGAATAAGCCTGTCGTGGTTCAAGCTTTCAAACTGCGCGCAACCAGGGTCCTGTCTTGCCGTAAGCTGCAACTGAAGTCGCTTCGGAGACGGTGGGAATGTCTCAACAACCGGCGGAATTTCTGGTATTAGTTCGAAATGAGGATATCGTGCCCTGATCCTAGGGAAGTATAAACCGTGATGGACAGAATTCCAGCGAGGCAAATCGCTGAATTGAATCTGTATCGCGGTTTCGACTACAGGCGGGGCATGAAGGTCCAATTTCGTTTTAACGGACATCGCTTCCATTGCGTTTCGGGTTGCTAACTGGTTGATATCTAGTTTCTCAGCGTAGTTTACGTCAAGGCGGTCATTCAAGTTGTGCAACAGTGGCCAATTTTCACCATAAAGCCTCTAAGTTCAAAGCAATCTTAGCGAAAATTCGTCGTTAAAATAGGCAATTTAACGCAATTGACGATCTACTGATCGCAGCATCCATTGGAAGTTTGCCGGGTTTGCCTTTGGTCGTGGATGATTCATCGTCGGATTCGTCATCTGTCGATTCGTCGATGTCGGATTCGAGGGCGAGCGCTTTTTTGAAAGCCGGCGTATCTTTGTCGTCGTTATACTCGGGCGACCTTGCGGGAACTATCCCAGCGATTTGGCCCCGAATCACCCGGACAGCGCCTCGGATTTAATACGTCGAGGAGCCAAGCGATGGAACAATCACGCGAAGCAGTTCGCCATCCGAAAGCCATCGAAAAGAAACTTAAAATGAATCCAGAATCCCAAGTCTTCCCCAGGCGTTAGTCCCAGCAGGTTGGAATAGAGTTAAGCGAGAATCTGGGATCATGCTGCGACCGGCGGCATGAACATGCCCACCAATACTGTCTTGAAAATAGGACAACGGAGAACTGATCAACGGGTACAATTTCCGCAAACCTAGCCGTGTTGTTCAATGTTGTTCCAGGAACTCCATGACGCCACGATGCCAGTCGGTATAAAATAGGTTCGGAACAACAGGGAACAACAGGGAACAACAGGGAACAACGAATTTAAAAGGGAAATATAATGACTGGCAAATCCTATCGAGCAACTTTAAGCAAGGGGCGTTCTGGCTGGTGCGTGATTTTCCGGCACCCAGTGTGCAAAAGCGCTGATGAAAAGAACCAGTTGCGTGTGCGTCGAGGGTTGGGGACCAGAGACGAAGTCGAAGCTCAACGTTTGGTTGATGAGCTCAATCAAATCCTTAGTGACCCTACCTACTGGAATCCGACGGCTCGGGAAAAAGCGCAAGCCAAGTTCAGCGAGAAGATCGTCGCAGCGTTCTACGATTTCATCCGTTCTGAACGATTTTCAACTTCGGAGCTCCGCGACCAGTTCCTGCCGCTCCCTGGCAGGGACAATGGCTACTCAACTGTTCAACTCGTAGGCACGACTGGTGCAGGCAAAACTACACTCGCTCGGCAACTGCTGGGCACTGATCCAAAAAATGAACGGTTTCCATCGACGTCAGCAGCGAAAACGACCGTTTGTGATCTCGAGCTAATTACCGCCGCTGGTAATTTTCGCGCTGTTGTTACTTTTGTCCCACGTGATCGAGTCCGCCAATACATCATGGAGTGCGTAATTGCAGCGGTTGCATCTGCTGTGGAGCAAAGTCCAGACGCAGAGGTCGCTCGGAGGCTCATGGAACATAGTGAGCAACGATTTCGTTTGAACTATATCCTTGGACGTCTGACTCCCAAAAATGGAAGAGGCAATGAGAATCTAGAGGACGATGAAGAAATCGACGACGATGATAATGATGCGTTCGGCCAAACCGAAGAAACGGAGGTAACAAAGGAGGAGCAAGAACAAATGTCTTGCTTCTTAAGAGGAATTCTTGAGAGGATTTCCCTTTTGGCTAAGGAAGTTCGTGAACGAATCAAGCAAGCAGCCGAGGAATTCGAAATCGATTTAGCGAAAGCGTCTCCGAAAGATCGCGACATTCTTCAGGAGCTTGTTGAAGACGACCTTGTGCAAGAAGAGCAAATCCTTCATGACAACGAATTTCACTGTTTGGTTGATGAAATACTCGACGAAGTGGAAGCGCGATTTGGATATATTAAGGATGGAGAGATTACAAAATCTCATGACGGCTGGCCTGCCATTTGGACCCTTGAGGCGGATAACCGACGAGATTTTATAGAATCGATCAACAGGTTTTCCAGTAATTATGCTCCAAATTTCGGCCGCCTTCTCACCCCGATCGTTGAAAGTATTCTCGCCTGCGGTGATTTTCTACCTGTCTGGGGTAAAGTACCAGCACCGAAACTCGTATTGCTTGACGGTCAAGGTATTGGACACACGGCTGATAGAACAGCAAGTCTTTCGACAAGCATCACCAAGCAATTCCAGCGAGCAGATCTCATTATACTAGTAGACAATGCCGCTCAGCCCATGCAAGCGGCACCGAACGCTGTGCTTCGTACACTTGTTTCGAGCGGTCACGAGTCAAAACTTGTAATAGCATTCACTCACTTCGATGAGGTAAAGGGGGACAACCTTTGCGGCAGTGAAGACAAAAAGAACCACATCATCGGATCGTTCTTCAACGCCGTGCAAGCTATCGGCAAGGTTACCGGAAGAGACTCAGAGCAATCATTGAGGCGGCTTTACCCGGAACGAATTGTTTTCCTAGCCAAGATTCAGGACCGAGTTTCTGACGGTGCAAGCTTCACTCGGAAGCAATTCAACCACTTAATTGACTTGATCCAAAAAGCAATCGTGCCGCCCGCCCCAATCGTACATCACCCAGTCTACGACGTTGCTAATCTCGTACTCGCTACTCAAAAAGCTACACAAGAATTCCATGATCGTTGGCGTGGGATTCTTGGAATGGATACACGCTCAGGTACATCTCCCGCTCATTGGACCAGATTGAAAGCATTGACTAAACGCATCGCTCTATCGAAAGCATTCGACTCCTCGCAGAATTCCTATGAAGTCTCTATTCGCGATTGATGCGATGGCTCATCGTTGTTTAAACCATGGCTACTTCCATTGTGCACTCTGCGGCGGGGAAGGCAATTCCGTTGAAT
>JAYVPE010000407.1:0-4555 GCA_043757575.1 Pirellula sp. | reverse complement strand
CGACTGCCGGGCGATTTATCGCGAATACTCTCCATGTAACTCACAAACTGCTTGGGCTTGCTCTTAATCAGATAATAAGTGAGTCCCCATGCTTCGGCATACGAAGAGGACATGGTCTCGGCAGATCGCAAGCGATTGTCGTCCAACAGCAGCAGCTCTAACGATTCGCTCGAGCGAGATGGGAGATAATTCGCTAGGTTCATGTAATTGTGCTTGTTCAGTTTTCCGACGCCGCCCCATCCGTTTTGGCTGGTTAGGTCGGGCGATTCAAAAAAGGTTGCCAGTCCTTCACTTAACCAAAAGGGACTGTCTCCCAATCGAATTTGAAGTCCGCTATTGAACGAAATCTGATGGCACGCTTCGTGAACGATCGTAGCAATCAACCTCTCTGCCTGTGGTCGCGAGACGATCTGATTGATCATCTCTGACCGCATGACTTGAGCCTTGGGAGGAGTCAAGCCTTCGATGCCCGTCAGATCGTAGGAGGCCAAGCGATTGGTCGATTGATGGAAGTAACCGATGGTATTCTCCGCACCTGCGAACTCTTTGGTGGCGAATCGAATGTAGTCGTCCTTGGTCTCAAAGACGACGGCTACGAGCGGGAAGCGGGGTGACGTGAGCTCGACCCCCTTTTCTTTCCAAAATCGATAGAAGCCTTTGAACAGTCGTTCGTAGAGATCGGAGTTCCAACGGGCATATACATCCGACGTGTTATAACAGACCACAAAGTGCTCGGTAACGATCGACCGAGAGCCTTGGGGCATGATTGCTAGAACTTTGGCTGCGAGCTCTTTGGCGGGGGTTGGAACCAAGGGTGTCGACAGCTCTTCGGCTCGCTTGAGTTCGTTGGGGGCAATGACGGTGAGTTGTCCATCCGAGTCGAGAATCAACTGCCCCATCGTCGGATCCGAAGCGACCAGCTCGCCGGTCACCGTGCGAAGCTTCTTGTCCTCTTCGAAGGAAACACGGAGGACGGAGCCGAGGAGGGTTTTTTCGGGGCTCCCGTTTTCGTCTAACGATCGGGCTTGCGGCAACCCGATTGCCAGGATGCATCCTAGCGAAAGTACTTTCATCGCCCACCGAATCACGAGATTGGTCGACGCGGCAGGTGGTAGCTCTTGAGAATTCATACGGGGCCGAAGTCTCTCAGTCAGGGTCCTTGCCGTTTTCAAGTGGTTTGCGGCGAAAAACCGCCACGACATCCTCAACGGGAACGACATAAAGTTGATTGTCTGGTTCGAAGTCGACCGGGATGGCGTTTTTCGGATGGAACAGGATCTTGTCGTATTGACGCAAAGGGACGTTCTCATCATGCTCCACTTGGCGGCTGATGGTAACGATTCTCCCTGTAATAGTTGGGATTTCCGACGCATCAGGAAGTGCAATCCCACCCTTGGTCTCTCTCTTTGGCTCATCCTTTAGAACCAAAATGCGGGCACCAATGGGTTCGATGTAGTCAAATTGAGATGTTTTTTTTGCCATCGACAAAGCATAGGCGACGCCTGCGAAACGGCAAGTACATTTGCACTTGCAACTAAAGGCAAATTCGTCATACTCCTGAGCTTCCCTATGATTTTGAAGGGCCGGAGTCTCGGCTCGTCGACAAACCGAATAATTGAAGCAGCGGAACGCAGCAGTAATGATTGAATCGATTGAAGTGGCCAAGCGAGACGTACTTGGCTCAAGAGCCATGATTAAAATTCGCAAAAAAGGTCTAATACCCGCAATTCTCTACGGACACGGGCAGGAGAATATATGCTTGACCGTTTCCTTGGACACTGTCAATAGCTTGATCAAACACGGAACCAAATTGGTTACTTTGACAGGTGAAGTTGCCGATACGGCACTTCTTCGTTCCGTTCAGTGGAGCAACATGGGTGACCGCATCATCCACGTCGACTTTGCTCGTGTTTCTCAAACGGAAGACGTTGAAGTATTGCTTCCGATTCGTTTGCACGGAGAGACCATTGCAGGCGGGCAATTGCGTTTCGTGACTCACGAAATTTTGATTCGCTGCTCGGCGATGAAAATCCCTGAGTATTTGCTTTGTGAAATTGGTTCCTTACGTCTAGGTCAGTCCATTCACGTCAGCGAACTGACGCTGCCTGAGGGGGCCGTCGCGGTAACACCGGGCGCTGTCGTGATCGTACAAGTAGCGGCGGCGGCGGGCGAAGCCGCCGGGGATGGGACAGATAACTCGGCTGAACCCGAACTAATTCGCAAGGAAAAAGCGGCTGAAGCTGCCTCGTAATGAGCGGCTTTAGTCCCCCTGTATGCTCTGTCGCCGAAGTCAGCATGGCGATGGTAGTTGGCCTCGGGAATCCAGGTGCGAAATACGAACGAACTCGGCATAATATTGGATTTGAATGCTTGAACGGATTGCTTGCAAAAATGGGTTCGCCCAGTTTGCAGGCAAAGTTCGAAGGGCAGTTTACAAAAGGTCGATTTGGGCAACGGGATGTTTGCCTCGTTTGGCCGCTAACATTTATGAATTGCAGTGGACGTTGCGTGGCGCAGTTCGCTCGATTTTACAAAATTGAAATACAGAATATTTTAGTGATTTGCGATGACTTGAGTTTGCCACTTGGTAAACTCAGGATCCGCAAGTCGGGGTCAAGTGGCGGTCAGAAAGGCCTCAACGACATAATTCAATCCCTCGGGACGCAGGATGTTCCTCGGCTGAGGATCGGAATCGATCCGACACCTGAGCATTGGGAAACAACCGATTATGTCTTGAGTCAATTTTCGACCTCCGAACGTGCAATTGTGGACGACGGGCTTTCGAAAGCGGTTAGTGCAGTTGCGTGTTGGCTTAGTGATGGCATCGACGTGGCGATGAACGGTTTTAATCGCGAATCGCCGCCGCCAAAAAGCAGATAATATTAATTAGTAACAACCAGGTTCATTCACCAGTATTTGGATCAGTTTTCAGGAGTTCATACGTTGGTTACCGGAATTTACGAGTGCTTGTTCCTTTTCGACAGCAATCACTACGCTCGCGATGCAAGCGGTGTTGCGGGTTCGGTCGAGTCGATGATCAGCGATGTCGGCGGCGAAATTTTGGTCAGCCGACTTTGGGCTGAACAACGATTAGCGTACCAAATTAAAGGGCATCAAAAAGGAACATATTGGCTTGCCTATTTCAAGCTCGATACATCCAAACTCAAAGAATTGAACCGAGCTTGCCAGTTAAGAGAAAGCTTGCTTCGATTCATGTTCACACGCATTGATCCACGACTCATCGACGCATTGGTCGCCCATGCTCAAGAAAAGGTTGTGGTGCCAATCGATGTTGTGCTGGAAAAACTAGCTGTAGGCGTTGGCGCGGTTGCCGACGATGAAGAAGATATTGAGGCTGAAGACGAATAGGATGTTCGTGGGTAGGCCAATCGCTCAATCATAAACAAAGGGTCGAGGGTACATCATGGCTAGCTACAATCGAGTTATTTTGCTTGGTAATTTGACACGCGATATTGAACTGCGGTACACCAACAGCCGCATGGCGGTTTGCCAAAATGCAATCGCCGTCAACGATCGACGAAAAAACGCAAGCGGTGAGTGGATTGATGAAACATCGTTCGTCGATGTGACTTTTTTTGGGAGGACCGCTGAAATTGTTAGCGAGTATCTCAGTAAAGGCTCACCGATTTTTGTCGAGGGACGACTGAAACAAGATACTTGGGAAAAAGACGGCCAAAAGCGAAGTAAGCTTCACGTGATTGTCGACCGAATGCAATTGCTCGGTGGACGGAGCGAAGGCAAAAACGGAGAGGCTCGCCCACAAGCGAAAACAGGGAATACACGATTTGTGGATTCCGCACACGATGGGCCAGGTGCTATGCATACCGGAGGCAACTCCGAGATGCACGTCTCCGAGGTCGGGGACGATGTCTACGTCAACGAAGACATGCCCTTTTAACGAATAACAATTACCATCTAACACGATGACTTTTTTCGGATCGAAGTTTTAAAATGGCACCAACAAAAAAGAAGCGAGTCCCTCAGTTCCCACGATTGCCAAAAGGACCTAATGGTGGCATCCAATTGATGCTAATCCAAAATGTCGAATACCTTGGCAAGTCTGGGCAAGTTGTGGAAGTGAAGCCGGGCTACGCTAACAACTTCTTGATCCCTGAGGGTTTGGCCATTGTTGCAACAGACCACCACAAGCGAATGGTGGAAAAGCACCGAGCCAAGCTCCTCGATATCGAAAAGCAACGGCTTGTTTCGCTTCGCACGCTTGCAGACCAAATTTCCAAGCAATCGATCAACGTCGAAGCTAACGCGAACGACGAAGGCCATCTCTACGGTAGTGTCGGCGCAACTGAAATCGTCGCGGCTCTCAAAGCCAACGGCTATCAGATCTCGGCAGACCAAGTCAGGTTGGAAGGCGTTCTCAAAGAACTCGGACTGTATACCGTCAAAATTCAGATGCACCACGAGATTTCGACCGAAATCAAGGTGTGGGTCGTTCCAACCGCAGCTCACTAAAGTATGCTGCCTCGCGAAGAGTTTATCGAACAAGCTTATCTTTTTCGAGTTCTCGCGGAACGTT
>JAYVPE010000406.1:0-17308 GCA_043757575.1 Pirellula sp. | reverse complement strand
TCGTTGACGGTGCGACGCTGACCATGCCAGACACGGAGGAGAACCAGGAGTCGTATCCGCAACCGTCCTCACAGAAACGCGGCTTGGGTTTCCCAATGGTGCGGATCGTGGTGGTCTTCTCGCTGGCGGTGGGGAGCGTGCTGAACTACGCCCTCGGAAAATACAGCGGCAAGTTCACCGGCGAGAACCAGTTGTTTCGAACGATGCACACGCTGTTCGCGGCGAACGACCTCGCGCTGGCGGATCGGTATTATGCTTCGTTCTGGGACTTCGCGATGTTGGATCAGCGGAACGTGCGATTGCTGACTCGACAGCATCAACTCCGCACGACGGACTTTCGTCGCGGCACACGGTTGGGCCCCGGCGATCATCTCGTCACTTGGACCAAACCGAAGCAACGTCCCGACTGGTTGGACCGCGAGTCCTACGCTCGTCTGCCCGATCAACTGGTGCTGCGTGAAGTTCGTGTGCGCGTCGAGCAACGCGGCTTCCGAGTCCAGGAGTATGTGCTGGTCACGACGCTGTACGATCACGAATCGTACACCGCCGAAGACCTGGCGGACCTGTACCGCCAACGCTGGCAAGCGGAGTTGAATCTGCGCTCGTTGAAATCGGCGATGCAAATGGACCATCTGCGTTGCTTGACGCCGGAGATGGTCCGCAAAGAAATCGCCATGCACTTGTTGGCGTACAACGCCGTGCGTCGCCTGATGGCCGAAGCGGCTCGCCACCACGACCTGCGTCCGACACAGATTAGCTTCACCGGCGCGCTGCAAACCTTGCGAGCTTTTTCCGAACACGGTTTGCTGGAGCACGCTCCGACTTTGGAAATGGTCGCCACGGTGCTCGCGGCCATCGCCACGCACCGAGTCGGCGATCGCCCCAATCGCAACGAACCGCGTGCGAACAAACGCCGACCCAAATACAAGTTCCTCACCAAACCGCGGCAGTCATTCCCAAATCGTGTCCCACTCAAAGCCTAGGACTCGTTAAGTGCCATTCGTTCCTGACACCTTTTCTAACGGCGCAAGCGAAAGTCCCGTAAGTTGACAGGACTCAACGCTTGCCTAATCGATAAGGATTAGTTCTCGTTCAAAGCTTCGAGGAAGGCAACCCGAGCTTTTTGCGCGGGCGAGCTTCCGACCACCGAAGGGTTCTTTTTGTGAAACTCTTGACCTTCGTCGTAAGCGGCTTGAGCTTTTTTAACTGCTTCCTGAAAGCGGACTGACGCTGTCAGTGTCGCGACCGCCTTGTCAGGAGACTTGAACACATCATCGAGCCAATGTGGAGGCATCATAACAAACTTTTCCTTTCGAAAGAAACTAAAATTGACCCAATGCAAAGTTACGTTGGATCGTCGCAATTTGCTTTCCTATAACCTCTCCATTCATTTGCATTCAGGCAAACTCAGGAGGTTGTCAGGCTGTTCACCGTCGTTCTGTGTCTTCAGGTACTTGTTCCCGTACTTGCTAGTTGAGACCAAGACGTTCGCAACGTTTCCACCCCTGCTCACACAGAATGACCATTTATTGCCCTCGATACCAACGATCGCATCTTGTTGAGTCAGTTGCCATGATGAACCATCACTGTTCCGCCCTCCCACGTGAGTAATGCGTTCATGTGGATTCAACCGGTCGCTTTTTTTGATGCAGAGAATTTCGTATCGATCAGACATTGCTAGCAGGACTCCTTGTTTTAGCGGCGAACAAAATTTGTTGCGTATCCCGCAGAAGAGCATGAGTCGTGCCGAAGACAATTTAAAGAACGAAATGCTCGGAGGTAATGCGTGAAATCCAGGAAATCACCAACTATTTTTACGAGAAATTTTCCAAAAGCTCTTGTCGCGGTTGTTCCTGAGCGATCGCACGATACAATTCTTTTTGTAGCCAAACAAATAGGATGGTGTTCAATGTCGTCGCGCCGGATATTGTTCTCGTGGATTGGGCACGCTGATTTGCGTGCAATGGCAGCTTCGTTGCCTGACGACGAACAAAAGGAAGTGCTCAAAGGAGTCAATCCACCAACGCCGTTGCCAAACCAGTCAGGTCCTCTGAAGTGTTTGCTTGAAAACGAGCGGTTTGATGAGATTCATTTGCTCAGCGATCATAGCGCATTCAAGAATAGTCACTATTCGAAGTGGATTGGTGGCGATCCGGTTTTGCATCCTGTGAAACTCAAGAATCCTACTGACTACCCAGAGGTTTTCAAGGTTGTCGACAGCGAGCTTGCTTCGGTGGTTAGCGTTCCTCGTCCGCATCGGTTGGAGCTATGCCTTCACTTAAGTCCAGGCACACCGACGATGACCGCAATTTGGTTGTTGCTTGGTAAGAGTAAATACAATCCAGCAATATTCTTCCAAACACATGAGGGCAAGGCTTGGGAAACAAACGTTCCGTTCGACCTAATGCTTGAGTTCGTTCCGCAGGTTTTGCGGGATGCGGATGCGAGGCTACAACGATTGGCCAGCCAAAGCCCGCAAGACTTAGAAGGCTTTCAAGGGATCATAGGAGACAGTGAGAGCCTTCGCGTCGCTGTTGGGCTCGCAAAACGAGCAGCCCAACGCGACGTTTCTGTACTCCTTTTAGGAGAAAGCGGTACGGGCAAAGAAAAGTTTGCTCGCGCGATTCACGATGCCAGTCCCCGCAAAAAACAAAAATTCGTCTCAATCAATTGCGCCGCGATATCGCGAGAGCTAATCGAATCTGAGCTTTTTGGACACAAAAAAGGTTCCTTTACGGGGGCATCCGAGGATCGCGTTGGCGCTTTTAAAGAAGCGGACGGCGGAACTCTATTCCTAGACGAAATAGGTGAGTGCGACCCAGCCATGCAGGCCAAGCTATTACGAGTACTGCAACCACCTGACCATGACCCATGCCATCGAATCTTCCAACGGGTTGGCGAATCCAAACCAATCACGAGTGACGTTCGAATCATCTCAGCGACCAATCGAGATTTAAATTTAGCTATCTCCAAAAACGAATTCCGCGATGACCTCTATTACCGAGTCGCAGCGATAACGATCAAACTGCCGCCACTTCGGAATCGCAGGGAAGACATTCCCCTGTTGGTAGAGCGTCTCTTGGGTCAGATCAACTCAAATTTCGAGAGAAAAGAACCAGGCTTCAAGCACAAAAACATTTCTCCCGCTGCCATGGCATTTGTACGCAAATATCCCTGGCCGGGAAATGTGAGACAGCTTTTTACTACCTTGCAGCAAGCCGCAGTGATGACGGATGGTATCCTAATCGATCGCCAAGACGTAGCGGATGCAATTGCAGAAGTACCCGGAAAAGCAACTTTGAATCCAATGGAGCATCCGCTTGGTGAAGGCTTCGTTTTGACGGAATTCCTCGAAGAAATGCAGCGGCACTATTTGATTCGAGGAATGAAGGAATCGGGCGGCGTTAAAACGAAAGCCGCTGAGTTGCTAGGATACAAAAACTATCAAACCCTGGCTGCTCAACTCGACAGGTTGAAGATAGAAAATTCAGCGGAACACTAAGTCTGGCACGGCAATTGCCAAAGCAGAAAACAAATGAATTGCGCTGAGTATCTAGATGCTCAGCGTTTAGACCAATGAGTAACGAATGCAATCCAAAAACTTTGAGTACCTACGACCTACCTGGGAGGACCTTGCAACTCTCGGTGCATTCGCGGAGCAATACGCTGTCGCCGATCCACAAAGTGCTGTCTCGAAGCTGCGAACGTTTGCGGAGCAGATCGTCAACGTCATTTACCTTCATCACGGATTGCCGAAAGCCTCACAACCCAATCTCAACGATCTGCTAACCTCAACTGCATTCGCTCAGGCCGTTCCTCGCGTTATCGTAACCAAGCTACACTCCCTTCGAATTCAAGGCAATCGAGGGGCTCATGGGGAATCCGTACTACCACAATCTGCCGTGATGCTGTTGCAAGAAGCTCACGAATTGGGGCGATGGATGTACCTCACCTACTCGAATGGTAATCTACAAGACTGCCCGGTATTCGTTCCGCCCCTGCTATCTGGAGATTCTGCCGCTGAGACGAAACTAAAGCGTGAAAAGGTCCAGATCCTCCAACGGCTTGTTGCTCAAGAAGCCGAGATGCAAAAATTGATTGCGGATTTAGAGGCTGCTCGATCAAAAGCCCGAGTTGCCGAAGAATCCGCCGAACAGCTTCAAAACGCCCAAGCTCGTGGTCAACAGATGGCCAACGTTCTTTCCTTCGATGAAGCAACCACACGTCGTCACTTGATTGATAGCATGTTGGTGTCTGCGGGCTGGAATGTTGGCGCCGATGGAAAGAGCACAGAAGAAGTTGGCCAGGAAATCCTAGTTCAACACCAACCGACGAACTCCAAGGAAGGTTTCGCAGACTACGTTCTATATCGCAAGCAAGACGGCAAAGCACTGGGTGTGATCGAAGCCAAAAAAACTGCCGTCGATCCAGAACGAGGTCGAGAGCAAGCACGACTCTACGCGGATGGAATTGCCAAAGAGCAAGGCGGTCTGCGTCCTATCATATTCTGTACCAATGGTTACGAAACCACGATTTGGAACGACGCTCAAAACGAGCCACCGAGAAAGGTTTTCGGTTTTTACTCCAAGGACAGTCTTGAGTATTTACTGGTCCAGAACGAACAACGCAAGCCCGCAACGCAGATCACGGTCAATACGGAAATCACCAAGCGAATCTACCAGATAGAAGCGATCAAACGCGTTACCGAACGATTTGCGGCCGGTCATCGAAATGCACTGGTTGTTCAAGCGACCGGAACAGGAAAGACGCGAGTCGCGATCTTGTTGTGCGATGCATTGATCAGTGCGGGCTGGGCGCGGCGAATCCTGTTTCTTTGCGATCGCCGAGAACTTCGCAAACAAGCAAAAGAGAATTTTCAACGCTATTTGAACGAACCGCTGGTCTATGTCACCGCAAACACCTACAAAGAGCGAGAGCACCGAATCTATCTCGCGACATATCCAGCCATGATGAAGGTTTTCGAGTCTTTTGATGTCGGGTTCTTCGATCTTGTGATCTGCGATGAGTCCCACCGAAGCATCTACAATCGCTATCGCGACCTACTCCTTTATTTCGATGCTTACCAAGTTGGATTAACAGCAACTCCGGTAAAGTTCATATCCAGAAACACCTATTCGTTTTTCGGCTGCGAAGACAAGGATCCAACCTCGCACTACAGCTATTCTGAGGCGCTGAGCGATTCCGCCGGGCCATTCTTGGTCCCATTCAAAGTCAAAACGATCTCCACGGACTTCACGCGAAAGGGAATAAAATATTCTGAGTTATCTCCAGAACAGAAACAGCAAATTGAGGAAGACGAGGCCGATGCAAAGTCCATCGAATTTGAATCTCACGATATCGACAAAAAAGTATTTAACCTGGATACGATTCGTATCGTTCTCGAGAACCTGATGCAAAACGGCATCCGCGAAGCTTCAAGTTCCCATGTAGGTAAATCCATCATCTTTGCCCGCAACCACGATCACGCGCTCGTGTTGCAAAAGCAGTTCTTTAAGCTATACCCGCAATACGGAGGCAACTTTTGTAAGGTCATCGACAACTACGAACCACGAGCCGAACAGCTCATCGAGGATTTCAAGAAGAAGGATTCAGAACCAGTCATCGCAATATCCGTCGACATGATGGATACCGGAATTGATGTTCCGGAAGTAGTCAACTTAGTTTTCGCAAAGCCGGTTTACTCCTATGTTAAATTCTGGCAGATGATCGGACGCGGCACTCGACTGTGCACGAATCTATTCGGTCCTGGAAACAACAAAAAGGAATTCCTCGTCTTTGACCATTGGGGCAACTTCGAGTACTTCGATGAACTCAAAGAAGAGGCGGAACCACCGACTAGCAAGCCGCTCCTGCAACGCCTATTCGAAGCACGAATCGAACTTGCCAATACGGCGATCAAGAAACCCGATCTACCTACATTTGATGCGATAGTAGAACTGATCAGCCAAGATATTGCCGACCTGCCTGACGCAACGATCAGTGTCAAAGAGAAGTACAAAATCGTTCATACAGTTCGTGACCGCCAAGTCATTCATCAGTTCGCACCAGCGACGGTATCGATGCTAAAACTAGATATTGCGCCACTCATGCAATGGCGAAGTGTAGCGTCCAACCATGATGCGTATGATTTCGATTTGTTAATTTGCGAGATTGAGACGGAGTTGTTGAAAGGCACGCCTCGCATCCAAGACCTCAAAGGGACATTGCTCAATCAACTATCTCAGCTATCCATGCACCTCAACCAAGTTCGTGAAAAGGCCGACACGATCGCCAGACTAAAAGGGGCCGATTTCTGGACCTCAGTCAATACAGAGGCTCTCGAACCAGTACGCCTGGAGCTTCGAGGGATTATGAAGTATCGAGATAAAACCGGTACTCCGATGCTGCCACCGCGAATGTTGGACGTTGCCGAAGTTCGCGAGAATGTTCAAAGCTACGACTACAAGCCAAAATTGGACGGTCTCGAACTAGCTCAGTATCGCAATCGAGTCGAAAGTGTCTTGCGAAAACTATTCGATAAAAACGAAGTGCTTCAGCGCATCAAAACTGGCCGACCTGTTTCCGAGTCCGATCTGGCAGCGTTGGTCTCGTTGGTGCTCACCCAAGAACCCGACCTCGACCTTTCCGATCTATTGGACTATTACCCTGAAACGGCAGGTCACCTTGATTTGGCTATTCGCAGCATTATCGGATTGGATCCGTCCGCAGTTCGCGATCACTTCAACGCATTCGTCCAAAAGCACACCGTACTCAACTCGATGCAGCTTCGGTTTCTGCAAATGTTACAAAACCATATCGCCAAGTATGGCTCCATCGAAATCGAACGCCTTTACGAGGAACCGTTTACATCTCTCGCATCCAACAGTGTAGACGAGATCTTCGGTGATGATCAAATCGATGACCTCCTCGAGATTATTGGTGCATTTCGCCCACCGCCCATTTAGCGATTCACTTTGGAATGCGTCAATTAACTCTGCCGCTTACTTTCAATCACGATTCGATCAACCCGATCGATATCGAATTCAATACACAACCGATTACGTTTGACTTAGGGAAGAGATCCATGATCACAGGAAGCCTGCGAGGCAAGATCGACCGACTATGGTTGGAATTTCACTCTGGCGGAATAACCAATCCGCTCACCGTCATCGAACAAATTACGTTTCTCATGTTCATCCGACTTTTAGACATTGCGGAAATGCGAAATGAAAAGCGAGCGGCCAGATCCAAGAAGCCGATTCAACGTGTCTTCGCAAACCCTGAAGCGGATGGAACCAAAGGGACAAGTCAACAACATCTTCGTTGGCACCGCTTGCGCACCATGAAGTCAGAAGCCCTACTGGATCTTATGCGCGATTCCAAGAATGGAGTCTTTGCTCACTTAAAATCCGTAAGTGGTGAGCAGTCGACGTTCGGTCGGTTCATGAACGACGCGCAGCTCATGATTGCAAAACCCCAATTGTTGGTCAAAGCGATGGAACTAATCGAGGAGCTTCCCCTAGAACGAGGTGATACCAAAGGGGACTTGTACGAATACCTGCTCGGCAAACTCACTACGGCTGGCATCAACGGTCAGTTTCGTACACCTCGACATATCATCAAGATGTTGGTTGAGCTCGTCGAGCCACAACCTGAATGGACGATTTCCGATCCCGCTTGCGGAACGGGCGGATTCCTCGTCTGCGTCATGGAGTACTTGCAAAAGAAATATACCTCGCCCGATGGAATCATCGACGAAGAGATCGTCGGGGATGATGGCTCGAAGCAAATCGAGAAGATCTACACCGGTGACTTACTGGAACAATACCGACGGCACATTCAGAATAACATGTTTTACGGCTACGACTTCGACGTGACAATGTTACGCATTGCGGCGATGAACATGATGTTGCACGGAGTGGACAATCCAAACATCGAATACATGGACACTCTTTCGAACCGATTTGTCGAGGACGAGCCGAAAGCGTCATCGAACTATTTCGATTTGATTCTCGCCAATCCGCCATTCAAAGGGAGCCTAGACGCGGAGCTTGTTCACAAGTCCCTCATCGGTACGGTGCAAACCAAAAAGACCGAGTTGCTATTTCCCGTATTGATGTTGCGAATGCTCAAACCAGGCGGGCGCTGTGCGGTGATTGTGCCCGACGGTGTCTTGTTCGGCTCCTCAACCGCCCATCAAAAACTCCGACAGACGATTGTCGATCAACATCAGCTCGATGCGATTATCAAACTGCCATCAGGGGTTTTCAAACCCTATGCTGGTGTATCGACCGCCATCCTGATCTTTACTAAGGGTGGCGAGACAAGGGATGTATGGTTTTATGATGTCCAAGCTGATGGTTTTTCGTTGGACGACAAACGCGATCCGATCTTGGAAAACGATTTGCCCGATGTAGTAACCCGCTGGCGCAAACGCAATCCTAAGAAACATACCGACCGCAAGGAGAAAGCTTTTTTTGTTTCGAAGGCTGACATTGTCGAACAAAAGTACGACCTGTCCCTAAGCCGGTACAAGGAAGTGGTTCACGAAGAGGTGCAGTACGATCCGCCCAAAACCATTCTCAAACGGCTCAAAAAACTCGAAGCGGAGATTGCCCAGGACCTTGAGGAACTGGAGGCGATGTTAGGATGAGTGAGCCACATCTACCATTGCAACCAGCATTACCCATTGCGGAGTTGGACTTCGATTTCCATCGTTGCGGCCAAGAGATAATGCGGTCACTGACCGCACTATCGAAGAATTGGATTCTTGCTCCCTTCTCCCCGGTCGTCCGGGGAGAAGGGCTGGGGATGAGGGGCTGGGAGTGTTTGAAACGCAACTACATCTTAGGTATTGGACACCTATCCCCCCTCACCCCCCGACCCCCTCTCCCCGAAACGGGGCGAGGGGGAGAACGGTTTCTCGTATCGCATCCAAACTTGGATTTCCATCATTTCAATCAGGCCATGGTCTGGGTGAGAGGATTGATCGCAAACCACCGGTCGAAGGTGCGTAAATGATCGCATCCAAAAACTCTTCGCGAATTGCCGATAACGTAGTACGCATCAATACATGGAATCCAAACAACTTCCCATCGGATATGGAGTTCCAATACATCGATATTGCGTCGATTGATCGAGATCGAAAGGAAATCATTTCAGCCACGCCGATCTCTGGTTCTAATGCACCAAGCCGTGCTCGCCAACTTATACAAAAAGATGATGTTCTTGTTTCGACCGTTCGCCCAAACCTAAATGCCGTTGCGTTGGTGCCAGAAAGCCACACTGGAGCAATTGCTTCGACGGGCTTTTGTGTATTGCGATGCAATCCAATAAAACTTTGCCCACGTTATCTTTTCCACTGGGTTCGCACCAACGTCTTCGTCGCCCGAATGGCCGAACAATCCACGGGCGCCACTTATCCAGCAGTGACAGACGGTATTATCAAAAATTCAGAACTCCCCGTTCCATCGCTCCCCGAGCAACATCGAATCGCAAACATCCTCGACAAGGCCGACGCAATTCGCGGAAGGAGGCTTCAATCAATGAGGATAGTGGACGAGTTATTGGAAGCGTCATATCTGCATTTTTTCGGTCATCCCCGCCGCAATCCAATAAGTGACAACGTTCAGAATCTCGCCTCAATCTGTGAGGTAAACCGCGGTAAGTTTACGCCGCGTCCTCGTAATGACCCGACCTTCTTTGGAGGGGCTTATCCATTCATTCAAACAGGTGAAATTTCGGCAAGTGGTGGACAACTCTCGCGATGGACGCAAACACTGAACGAGAAGGGTATCGCAATTAGTCGACGTTTCGACGCTGGAACAGTCGTTATCGCAATTGTAGGTGCGACGATCGGGGAAACGGCAATCTTAATGAGGGAAATGTATTGCCCTGACAGTATCATTGGTATTGTTCCGAAAAGCCGGATGGCGACATCCGAGTACATTGAATTTACTCTTCGATTCTACAAGCAATTCTTCAGGGATAGCGCGCCAGAAACGGCAAGAGCAAATATCAATCTTGAGACATTAAGACCCTTGAAAATCCCGTTGCCTCCTCTCGAATTGCAAGTCCATTTTAGCCAACTCTACCAAAAATGTTATTCTTTGAAAAAATTGGACGCGTTGGAAGAGTCTGGTCGAATGTTTAGTTCGCTAATTCAAAGGGCCTTCGAGGGAAGCCTTTGATCGAGTAGTAACACTTTTGCAATGCGTTCCCGAGATGCAAGCTGAGATCACACAAATGACACCAGAAGACTACAACGAACTGATCGAGCTGCTCGATGGCCGGATCGACGAGCTAACCAAGCCGATTCCGAGCGCACTAATACTTCGCTTTGCCGAAGCACTTCGGTCAGCGGCGATCGGTGGCATGGATTCCATAGGGACCTACGACCAAGAAGACTACGGCAACCTGCTCGAAGCTCAAAACGTCGTTAATGACATGCTGCCACCGATTTTGGAAAGCATTCGTGCAACTTCCATTGATTCCAATTCGGGATGGCAATTCACTACCGTAAGTGCTGGCAATGGAGATTACGGACTATGCGCCATTTGCGAAAAACCGTTCCAGCATTTCGGCCAATCCGTTCAGGTTCACATCTTTGATGATCATCCAAACGCATTCCGAGGAGTGTGCCGAGGATGCGTCTGCGAGTATGGACCAATCGCGTTTGTTGAACGAGAGGAAGTCGAGACGTGGCTTAAGCAAAACAAAGGAGTCTGCGTTGCCAAGGAGAAAGACAGTAAACGAGAAGGCCAGCGAATAGATCTCATCGACGCTATTCGCCAGCATGCTCATTCAACAAGCTATTTCGGCGACATTGTTCAAGCAGCCACGAAGTGGTCCGAGGGCTCCTTTTCAGAATGGCGATAGCAGGTCTCAATTTTTTTCGAAAATGTACGGTAAAGAGTCAATCCCAATGCCTCCTTGACCAAACGTGTCAAGGGAATACGCCAAAATAGGTATAGAAATAGGACGAACAATGAAGAACATTACGGAAGTCACAATTGAGAAGGCAATCGTTCATCTGGTTGACTCGAAAAAAGAGGTGATTACGTTGTCTAGCCGAGAACTATCCATGAACGGCAATTCTGAGATTGCGTTCTATTTTTCCGAACACATTCGAAAGTCGCTGAACGACCCTTCTGCTCGGACCGCAAAGTTCAAGGTTTCCTCCAAGGTGAAACCGATGGCAACAAACGCCGTTAAGAACCCGGAAGGATTTATGAAAAATTCGCAAGACATTGCCCAGTATCTTTTCGATTCAAGCGATCGAAGAATTTCGACCGGAGCTGTGGCTATTTGCCTTTTCTGCTCACCCACCATTCAAAGTGAACAAAAATATCTATCGATTTTGAAACTCGATCCAGCAGACGGTTTTCATCCCGTCGAAAAAAAGGACAAAGACGGAAGCATTTATGTGATCTTCGAAAAGGTCGAGAAAGTAGTTCCCTCCACCGGAGAGAAGTTATTGAAATGCGCGTTTATAAGTCCTGGAAATGAGGATGATGATTCCGAGTTTGATTTAGTCGTTTTGGATCGTCAAAAGTCCACGAGCATGGAACCTGCACAATTTTTCATCGACACTTTTCTTGGTGCAGAGTTTGTCGGCTCGCCAGAAGACATGACACGGAAATTCTACACAACCAGTATTCAATCCATTGAAAAATTGCGACCAACGATCGGCCATGCCAAGGCCGACGCAGTAAGGAAGGCCGTGGATGCCGCAGTTTCGTCAAGCGTTGAAGTTGATGTAGCGCGATGGGTTGGAAACCTGACGTTAAATAACAAAGCGAAAGATCAGTTTCTAAAAGACCTACGGAGTCGAATACCGGACAATTCCTTCCAGATCGATCAGACAGTCGCTGAACAACTAACGAAAAAGAAGGTCTTCAAGGGCGCTTATGGTTTCAAGCTGTCTATCGATTCAGACCACCTGAGCAAAGTCGTGAAGAGCAGGACCTCGCATGTTGGCTACGAAGAAATCGTATTGAACATCCCCGATTTCAAAGAGGTCGACAAATGATGGCCGACCTATCACGCGTCTTGCAAGTCGTTTTAGACTTTGCCGCCACACTCGGCATTGAGACTCAGCGGTTGCAATCAGCAGAGTCTTCAGATTATCTTCGCTTGACGCTTCCTAGTCTGGACGCAACTGGTACTCGACGACTGGAAGTTGCAAAGCTCGAAGTACTTATGGAAGTTCTTGGCGATTCCCTCTCGGCGACGTGGAAAATTGGTGATCTGGAAATGCTTGAGTTGTCGGCATCATCTTCCTTGTTGTCGTCAAAACTGGATCAGTTTCGAAGTAGTTGCTCTGACCACACATTAGTGGATTTTGAGTTTGAAATCGACAAAACAAAGTTGATTTCCCATCTGCAAATCCCTAGCGTTCCACGCCGAATCTCAACCTTGTTTCTTTTTACTTCGGCTTTTGAAAGGTTGCTGACTGACGCCGTCACCGAACCTATGCAACTTGAGACTGCGTTGTGGCGAGGACGAGACTCGGGGCTTGGGGTTGTTTTACTCGCTGATCAGTCGATTCTAGTAACTGGTACGCTGCTAAACGTTGTAGGGTACAGTGAACTTGGAAGTTTGGAATTGATTGGCGGCGCAACGGAGAAAGCGCTCGAACACGTCCAAAATGTGTTTGAATCATGCAGAGAAGCCATCCGCTGGGAGAAGCCTTGGCTGACCTTCATCACTCCCGAACACTTGAGGCTCAAAAGCGAGGCACATTCCAACAATCGAGTTGTCCAACTTCTTGCGGCAGTTGCCTTCAATGTATCGCTTCTGTATACGGCCGACCGAGTTCGGTGTTCCGATCAACAATTGATTGGATTGTACGCTGCCGAGAATTACCAATGCGAGATTGCGGGACTTGTCGCTGAAAATATTTCGGAAGATTTTAAAAGCGAAAGCGCCTTCTCGATTGCAAAGCTGGCTTGCTGGGCATACGAGGAACGATGGCAATCAGATCGAATACGTCTTATACAAGTCACTTTCGCTCGAACGTTTACACGTGGCACTCAGCCCCGAACCTCGAAAGATGTTTTGGAGTCGTCTTCGCTGTTGGACTCCGAAGTCCGTTGGCATTGGAAAGCATTTGTCTCTGATGCGGTTGGCCGATACATCAAGGAGGAATCGGATCTCGAAAATGAAGTCGCGGAGACTATCGATAACTTCGAAAACCAGGTATCGGCCATGATTTCAAGCCTGTCTGGAACTATGCTTGCGGCAGTTGGCGTACTTATTGGCTCTTTCATCGCGGCAGCATTCAAGGATAAGTTCAATACGTCAGTGTTTGTAATTGGCGTTTCCGCTTACATGGTCTACCTCGGATTCTTTCCAGGAATCTACAACATGCTCCATCATCACATTCGTTTTCAATCAATGAAGCGGATCTTTGAGAAACGAAAATCGAGATTTACCAAGCTTTTAGGAGCGGAAGCAACGGATCGAATCATCGACGGTCAAATTGAGGGAGCCGAAAAGCGATTCAGTCTTTGGTTCGGGTTTACCATAGTTGCCTTGGTTTTTGTGCTTGTCCTGGCAGCCATTGCTATTCATTTGGTACCACAGGTGTTCTCGTCGCCAATCGCGGCTCCGTAGTCGTCATATTGCACAAAGAAGACTTTCATATGGACTCAACTAGTTTACCCACTGACTCGCTCTACAAAATGCTAACCATCGGTGGCCTCGTTCTGGTGATCGGTGCTTTTGCAATTGGCTGGAAGGCTGCTGACGAAACCCAGTTAGCAATGATCTTTACAGCAGAAGCGGAGACGGCATTTGCAAACGCAAACACACCAGTGCATTTGCAATGCTGGAAGATCATCAACGAGTACCAGAAAATTGAAGGCCAAATGGTGAGAGCCATTAATCCAAACAGCGTCAATTGGGAGGCCCTAAAAGAATTCAAAGGTGGGCAGCCGAACGACTTTCCAAGTTTGGCCGATACCTTGCGATCACCAATTGTTGGAGGTGGTATCAATTTTGATGAGAAACCTTCGCCGATCATTCCAAAGAACACTGGCGTAGAGGAATGGCTACAAATCGTTTCTAAAATTCGCGAGCATCGCAATTCGGTTGAAAGCTTTTTGACAGCTCCTAACTTAACGATCATCAACAAAGAGTTACAAGGATCGGGACTCAAGCAGGCCACAGAAATCGAAAAATTGGTTGATCAACTTGAACTCACTTCCTTGTCCGTCGCAGCTCCAGAACAGTCCTATGAGTCTGCCAAGAGACGAGCTCAATGGGCAAACACTAAGCAAAAGGTAGCAATGTCCACAGCGATCGTGATTTTTCTGATCGGTATTTTCGTTTTCGCTCGCGCATCCAAAAACTGGTATGAGCAAGCACAGCGATACCACGATGCGATACTACAGGCCGAAGCGCACGGTAAAGAGATTGGAAAGAGAATAATCCTATATCGCGAAGTATTGTGGGTTGTTTTACCCGCAACCATCGGTCTACTTCTCTACCAAATCGTCTAGGCGTTTGGTGGCTAGACTCACATGACTAAACGCAAAAACTTCGTAAACGGTTGGACCTCCAATAGGAATGCTTTCCATCCATGATAACCAAGATCACAATCGAAAATTTCAAAGGCATAAGCTCACCGGTGAGTATCGAGCTAAAGCCCATCACGTTGCTGTTTGGCAGCAACTGCGCTGGAAAGAGTACGATCTTTCATGCATTCCTCTACGCCTACGAGGTCTTTGTAAACCGTAACTTTAATCCGGATCGGACCACGCTCGGCGGGGATACTATCGATTTGGGCGGATTTGAGACTTTCGTTCACCAACATGAATTGGATCGATCGATTCGGGTCGCGTTTGAACTCGACATGAGGTCGGCCCAACTGGATCTCGAATGGCCGATCGCTGAGACGCTGATTTCAAGCGGAACCAGTAACATTGACCTGTCCGCACTCGGTTCCGATGTTTGGAAGTCCGAAATCGATGTTCGCATCGGATGGGACAAAGGGACGAAGCGACCATTTGTGATGGCCTACAAAGTGAATCTTGACGGTGAGCAAATCGTCGAGTTGCAATGCGACCGTCCGCAAAAAGGAGTAATCGCCAAGATCAACTACAGGCACCCCGTCTTTCTTTGGGCGGGCTCACTCGATTTGGAAATTGAAGAGTCAATCGGAGTCCTGGACTATTTATTACCAATGATTCAAACCGTCAGCGATAAAAGGTTTTGGGAAGAGGGGATCGAAGTTGATTTCGAGATCTTTGAGATTGCCCCTGAGCTGACGTTGGGGAACCCGCCAACGAAAGATGCTCCAGACCTTGCCAGCTATCGGGTGTTTGAGGAACTGGAAGAAGGCTGGAAAGCTCTTTTCTTTTACCTACTCGACGAAGAAAAAAGCAAAGCGACTCTACAAGGTGTCTTCTTTTTTGGCACGAGCAAATGGAATGAGTTGCAAGCTCGGGAGCTGTATCAAGAATTGGATGAATTGGATGATTCCTTCCAAATCAACTTGAATGGTTTGAATGATGCTTTGCCAATCCCGGGTCGGTCTCTGGAGATTCCTATCGGGCCATCCG
Source organism: Pirellula sp. (assembly GCA_043757575.1). Taxonomy (GTDB): domain Bacteria; phylum Planctomycetota; class Planctomycetia; order Pirellulales; family Pirellulaceae; genus JBKCUI01. Next base: position 1,742 of record JAYVPE010000406.1, on the reverse strand, counting down.
AATCCACCGAATACCGATTCATCATAGACTTATTATCGAGATTGTCGATTGCTCCACTTCAAGTTCTGATGCGAGAATTGTCGGAGATGCGACACATCGGTCCGTTGCGCCAGATTCCGACGCGGAACTTTCGCCGGGCATATCTCCTGATCGTTCGCGATGGTCGAGCGGCCTAGCAGCATGGGATTTCCTCGACAACGCAAATAGAAAATTCATTTACCGAATAAGTGATTGGCTCTCTACTAAAGACCTGGAACGCCTGCCAATTTCTGCTCTCGCATTTTGGAAACTCAAAAGGCAGATGGATTTCTCGCTATCCAAAAAGTTGGAAGCAACTCGTGTTAGCTGCGGCGGAGAGTGCGAAGGAGAAAGAGTACTTGCAAATAGTGGAGGCTCTAAATGAGATTGAACCGTGCTTGTTGCCGAGAGTTCATGATTTTGACAAGCGCAGAGAGTGGCTGCCAAACGCGATTGAAGAGAATCGCATTCGTCCATTTCGTGCCATTGTCGCCAGCGAGAATCCCGATCAATTGCAATTTATATTGTGTCCAGATCAACTTAGCCCCATCGTCTCGAAGCAGAAGGAACCTTGGAAAGTGCCCATATCGATCGACGTTAGACGCACCGCAACCGAATTGGCAAATTGTGTCGCTCCACTTCTTAGGAATTGCAAAAAAGTACTTTTCATCGATCCGCACTTCGGCAACGCGATGAGGAGACATTTAGTGTCTTTGCAAGAATTCCTTAGATGCATCGCGAGTAGAGATGCTCAAATGGCAATGCCGCAATCGATCGAGTACCATACCGGAGATTCCAACAAGGATACAAATGCATTTGCTAGGGAAATGGAAAAAACCATACTGCCGTATTTACCAGCCGCGACCATTTTGACAATTGTCCGATGGAAGGAGGAAGAACTTCACAACAGGTATATTCTGACAGATCGAGGTGGAGTAACTTTTGGAACTGGCTTAGACATCGACGAATCCGCTAATCCATCGGACGATACCGTTACGCTGCTAGATGAACAACATTGTTTGGATTTGCTGGTCAAGTATTCAAGCGAGTCGACGAGTCTTAAATGGCTTAGTCAAGTCCAACGATTGAAAGCATGAAAAACCTTCGGTTGAATTTAGAGATGGACCTCTGAGATCGATTCTTCGAAAACGGATTTAGTTGAGCCTTATTTGTCGCGTATTTCTCGACGCAAAAAGATATCTAAATGGAAATCCTTTCTACGATGTTCCGAGTAATGGACTTTTGCCGTCGATCGTACAGCCCTGTTGTTCTTGGGTCGGCGTGGCCGGCTAAGTTTTGGACTTCCTCCAGCGGTACTCCCTGCTCCAATAGATCCGTGATGGTTGCGACTCGAAAAGAGTGAGGCGATAGACGCGGTGGCAAACCCGCCGTCGCCATTCGTCGCTTTACCATCCTGCCGATATAGTTTGATGTCATGGCTCGATTCGAAAAAACTTTGGTTCGTCGAACGGACGTCGGAAACAACGCTTTCCCCTTTTCAATCTCATCGCGGAGCCCCATCTCCTTGCGATACTCGAACAACAGCAACTGCAAATCATGGCGAACGGGTATCTCGCGCGACTTGCCTCCTTTGTAGATGAAATGCAGGCAGTACTGATCACCGGTATACGCAGCGAACCACGCACGTATCCAAGGAAGGCTCATCCCCGTCGCCCCAAAAGCACCAAGTTCATGAAATCGGAACGAAAGGAAACTAACTCCAA